>DATACQ010000154.1:0-6153 GCA_036258955.1 Binatia bacterium | reverse complement strand
CTGGTGGGCGGTTTAGAGCGCGCTATCAATATATGGATCGATGCCGATCGTTTGGCCGCCTACCAGCTCCCCATCACCGCAGTAAGGGACGCCATCCGGCGCCAGAACGCCGACATTCCGGGCGGCAACGTCACCGGCGCGGCGCGCGAAGAAGTGTTGCGCACCATGGGGCGCATTGCCGATCCCAAGGCATTCGACGATCTGGTCATTGCTACAGTCAATGGCTCGCCCATTCGTATACGCGACGTGGGTCGCGCGGAGGACGGCACCAAAGAACAACGGTCGATAGCAAGATTGAATGGCGTCCCGACCGTGCAGCTTCAAATACGGCGCCAGTCGGGCGCGAATACAATCGCGACCATCGAGGCGGTGAAAGAAAACCTCGCCCGTCTGCGCGGCCAGCTGCCCGCCGACGTAAACACCGAGGTCATCCGCGACCAGTCGCGCTACATCTATGCCGCGCTGCATGAGATAAATCTTCATCTCATTCTCGGTAGCCTCCTGGCCACGCTGGTCGTGTTGGTCTTCATGCGCGACTGGCGCACCACGATCATCAGCGCCATCGCTATTCCAGCTTCAGTCGTATCGACCTTCGGCATGATGTGGGCGCTCGACTTCACCTTGAACAGCGTGACCATGCTCGCCCTCGTGCTGATGGTCGGCATCGTCATCGATGATGCGATCGTTGTGCTTGAAAACATTTTCCGTTTCGTCGAGGAAAAAAGAATGAAGCCTTTCGAGGCGGCGCGGGCGGCCACGGCGGAGATCGGGCTCGCCGTTATGGCGACGACTTTCAGTCTTGTCGTTATCTTCGTGCCCGTTGCCTTCATGTCGAGTATCTCCGGGCGTTTTCTCTACCAGTTCGGATTGACGGCCGCCGTGGCTGTCTTGGTGAGCCTGCTGGTCTCTTTTACTCTGACGCCGATGATGAGCGCACGCTTGCTGCGCGGCGAAAATGCAGCCGCCGGAGAAGCGCGCTCGCGGCGCGGCTTTTACGCATGGATCGACCGTCATTATGAACGCATGCTCCGCTGGTCGATGGGGCACCGCTTTGCCATGATGGTATTAGCGGGGCTCATCGTGCTGTGCTCGGTCCCGCTCTACGGGTGGGTCCAACAGGAGTACATTCCAAGCGATGTCGATGAAGCAGAGTTCGATGTCAACGTGACCGCTCCTCAGGGGACGAGCCTGGCCTCCATGGACGATATCATGCGCGCCGTCGAGGACGAGATCCGCGCCGTGCCTCTGGTACGCTTGCTGCTGTGCGATGCCGGCGGCGGCTTTATCAGCGGGGTGAGTACCGGCGGATGCTATGTGCGCATCGCCTCTCATGAACAGCGGATCTTTTCTTTCGGCCGGCTTTGGCGCGAGACGCTGAACGGCCAGCCATGGGTTGCGTTCCAGAACACCTCCCAGCGTGACATCATGCAGCAGGTGCGGGCGCGGCTAACAAAATTTGCCGACTTGCGAACTTCAGTGCGTAACCTCCCCTCGTTCAATATCGGTGGTGGAAACTGGGACATCAACTTCAACATAAGAGGTCCGGATCTGGAAGCGCTGGCGTCTTATGGCGACGAGCTGCGAATCCGCTCGCAGAAGCTCGGCATCATCGATGCGGATACCACGCTCAAGCTCGACCGGCCGGAGCTGCGCGTCGTTATCGATCGCAAGCGCGCCGGGGACCTCAACGTCGATACCGAGCACATTGCCAGCGCGCTGCGCTTGATGGTCGGGGGGGACGAAGAAGTCTCCCGGTTCTACGATCCCACCGTCAATCAAGAATATGACGTGCAGCTGCGGCTTTCGGCGGGCGACCGGGAGGACAAGGCTACGATCTCGCGTCTGTATGTGCCGCGTGGCAGCGCCGGTCTAATACGCCTCGACAATCTTGTGAAAATCGAATCAGCACAAAGCGCCTCGCGGATCGATCGCTTGGACCGACAGCGTCTGGTTAGCCTGCGCGCTGGTATCGCGCCCGGCTTCGCTCTTGCGGATCGGCTCGAGGCCTTGAACCAGGCCATTCGTGAGATGAACCTGCCGGCCGCGTATACTACGAGCGTTTCAGGGCGCGCCCGCGAGCTCGAGCGGACCTACTACGAATTTATCTGGGCTTTTCTACTTTCGGTCATTTTTATGTACATGATCCTTGCATCCCAGTACGACAGCACGATCCATCCATTCACCATTCTTTTGTCTTTGCCGCTTTCCATACCGTTTGCACTGCTCTCGCTCTGGTTGACCGGTAATTCCTTGAATCTTTACTCGGCTCTGGGAGTGCTCGTCCTATTCGGCGTGGTCAAAAAGAATTCGATCTTACAGATCGATCATATGAACCGGCTGCGCGAAGAAGGCATGGATCGCGGGCAAGCGATTATCGCTGCTAACCGCGACCGGCTCCGCCCCATTTTGATGACGACGTTGGCGCTCGTAGCGGGTATGTTGCCGTTGGCCTTGGGTTCCGGTCCCGGGGCAGAAGAACGGCGAGCCGTCGCCGTGGTGGTCATCGGCGGCCAATCCCTATGCCTCTTTTTGACGTTACTAGTGACTCCGGTTGCTTACTCCACGTTCGAAGATCTGGCGCGGGGTCTCGCAAAAGCGCGCCTCGCTCCTGTGCGTCGCTGGCCGACGCTGAGAGAACGCTTGGCTGGCCTCTGGAGATCCGAGCGCCCGCCGCTTCGCTGATCCGGCCGGCTAGTGTCCTGGCCCGAAGCTCAGTGCTTATCCCCGTCGTCCAGCCCGCTTTCGCGGAATGACCATGGGGCGCTCTGACGTACTCATCGAAGTGTTTGTCGGGGTCGTTTACAGCTTCGGGATTTTTAGGGTCTTGCTGATCATGGCCGAGCCGCTTGCGAAGTAGAGGAGAGAGAGCGGGTGCCAGCGCAGCGATGCAATCTCCAGGGCGCCGAGCGGAAGATCGTCGCCGACACGATCTAGATAGAAGCAAAGTGCGAGCACCGCAACGAGGATGAGACTCGAGGGGATCGGCGTGCCTTCGAAATATTTCACTTTTTCGCCTGCGGACGCGACTTCCACTGCCGTGATGTTATAGCGCGCGAGGCGGCTGATGCCGCAGGCTACAAAGAACAACAGAATAGGCACGTCGAGACCGCCGCGCATTCCCAAACCATAAGCCAGCACCGCTGGAGCAACCCCGAAGCTGACGATATCTGCCAGCGAGTCAAGTTCGACCCCAAAGAGCGAGTGTTGGTTCTGGAGTCTCGCGATTTTGCCATCCGCAATATCCAGGAGAAGGGCCAGCGGGATGAGGCACAAAGCCAGATAGATGCGCCAGCGGTCCGGCGTCTCTACATAGCTTATCACGGCAAAAATCGCCCCGGTGCCGGCCGCGCCGTTCGCGAGCGTGAAGAGATCGGCCGCGCGATAGGCGCGTAGCATGGAAAAGTGCGCGGTTCTGATGGGACCGCGCCGCTGCCGGCGTCCGCTTCTTTGCGCCATGGCTTTGTCCTGCGACTTCCGGACATCGAGCTACTGTTAGT
This sequence comes from Binatia bacterium, assembly GCA_036258955.1. Classification (GTDB taxonomy): domain Bacteria; phylum Desulfobacterota; class Binatia; order UBA9968; family UBA9968; genus DATACQ01. The sequence continues at coordinate 2,656 of DATACQ010000154.1, read as the reverse complement.
AGAACATTTTCGCCATACCTATAATAGTCGTCCGCATTATTCACGGTTGCGCAAACGGTGACGAAGTGTAAGTCCGAGGAGTAAGCCTCGGAGAGGGAGCGCACGGAAATGAGTCTCGGGTTGAGTTTGAAAACCCGAGACCGAGGATTCTAGGCTCAAGACGGCGCGCGCAAGCGTCATCTCAGGTAGGTACGATTCGCGATGGTTACCATCAGACCCACCGCGGCAATGCCAGCCAGTACGAGATACATCCAAACAAATCCGGTCCATTGGACCAAGCCGCCGCAGATCAGAGCGCCGACTCCGTTACTGAGCGGCAGGGCGACGGAAAAGGTGGCCATGGCTCTGCCCCTGCGTTCAGGCTTAGCCTGCTCCATTGCGATCGCCAGTGTGGTCGAGCTGGCCATTGCTAATCCAAGCATGTACAGCGTGCCGGGAAGCATCAGTGAGAGCAGGTTCCCGGCGAAGGCCAGCAGCGTCAGAGCGAGACTTTGAAAGACAAAGCAGGCGAGCAGAGCTCGCCCCCGACCGATCCGATCCGAAATCTTTCCCAACACCGGACGAGCCACAAGGCTGGTTGTGCCCGTGGTGACGTAAAACCAACCTATGTTGCCAATGCCGAGTTCTCGCGCGTACAGCACGAGGAAACTTGCGACGGCGGGAAACGTCACGTGGGAAGCGAACGACAGCACGGAGGCCAGGATAATTTCGCGGTCCAAAACATTCAAGATTTCTCGCCACCAAGGCGCCGAAGAAGGTCCGCGCAAGGTATGCGCGGGTTTCGGCGCGCGCCGGGCAAGCATCGCGCCGGTGCCTGCGCCGAGCGTCGCCAGAACGATGGCAAGAACAAAAACGACGTGAAACCCGCCAAACCGAGCGTCAATGAGCCATAACGCCACCGCGGGTAACAGGATCGTGCCGCTCGCTTGCACTCCGCTGTAGTAGCCTGACGCCTCGCCGCGTCGTTCCGCCGGAGCGCTCAGCGCCAGAAGCGAATAACCGGCTGCGCTCATGGCAGCCCACCCGAGTCCGCGCAGCGCATTGGCGAACATGGTCGCTTCGGCAAACGGAATGAAGCACAAAATCACCGCGCCGCCTAACAGAAGGAGCCCACAGATAAGCACACCTGTTTCCGACCATGTGTCTGCCCAACCGCCGATGAGCGGGCGGAAGACAACGCTGGTCACAGCGAAGCAGGCGAGAACGATGCCGACTTTAAAAGGTGTTTCGCCCAAGGAAATGATATAGAGCGGAAAAGTGGGTTGCAGAAGCGCATGTTGCGCGGAGCCGAAGAACTGCGCGCAGCAGAGCAGAGCAAAGGCGGGCGTCCAGAGTGACTGTGATTTATTAGCCGGCATAAGTGCGGCTGGCGAAAAGTTGAGCCTGCTTCTCAGGGATGTAGCAAAAACTCGCTCTCGTCGTAAGTCTTAGGGTTGACGTCTCAATACCCGGTTATAACCTTAAAAAGGGTTGACAGAGTCGCGGGCGGGATTAATCTTGTCATCCTCATCCTATGAGAGAGTGAGAGGCTACCAAACGCTAGGTGACGCTATGATTCGAAAGAATTACTACCTGATTCTGGGTGTGCCGCATGAAGAGAATGCGCGCGGCATTCAAGCGGCCTTTCGAGATTTGGCGAAGCGCTATCATCCCGATCGGGGAGGGCCCGAAAGCACCGGTAAATTCCAAGATATACAGGAGGCTTACAGTGTTCTGTCGGATCCCGAGAAAAGACGGATGTATAACGATGAGCTAGAGCAGCAGCAGTCAACTCAGCGCGCGCGGCCGGAACCGATTTACTCGCGCTCACGACCCAGGGCAGAGCCTCTCATTCCTGAATCCCGGTCCGTCCTGCGCGATTTTCAAACCCTGCATCCCTCTTTCGAATCGTTGTTTGATCGGTTTGTCCGGAATTTTACAGGAGAGCGGGTCCCGAAAGCTGAACGCCTGGAAAGCTTGAATGTCGAAGTCATTCTTTCATCTGAGGAAGCCGCTTGGGGCGTCTCCGTTCCCGTCGGTGTCCCGGTATTTTATAGGTGTCCGGAGTGCGGCGGCTCCGGACATGTTGCCTTATTTCCATGTCTAGAGTGCCATTCCCAAGGCATTGTTGAGGGCGAAGAGACAGTGACAGTCCGGATCCCGCCGATTACCGCAGACAGAGCGATCTTCGAAGTGCCGATTGAGGAGCTCGGCATCCGTAACTTCTACCTCCGCGTTCACGTGCGGATCACGCGATAGGCGCGGGCCTTGGCGTCCCCGCGCATCCTGACGGCCCGTTGCCGCGCCACAGGCGACAGCTCCCGGGGTCATGCCCTTTGGCCCGGTCAGAGCAGATCTCGAATCGGATACGCGAACAGTTCAAAGAATTTCTCCTTGAACCCGCGCGCCTGCCAATCTTCGTAGGTTATTTTCTTGGAGTACTTGAGGTCGTCGTGGAAGATATTATGTAGACGCTCCGCCACTCCCCCATCATATACCGTAAGATTCAGCTCCTCATTTAGCGCGAACGAACGATTATCGAAGTTGGTGCTGCCGATGGTCGCCCAGACTCCGTCCACGACCATGGTTTTCGCGTGCATGAGAGCCGGCATGTACTCATAGATCTGAATGCCGCCGAGCAGCATCCGCCCGTAGCTGCTCCGGCTCGCCCGGTAAG
>DATACQ010000153.1:0-2382 GCA_036258955.1 Binatia bacterium | reverse complement strand
CGTTCCGGGGGATGCGAAAAACTCGCGGCGCATCGACGTGCCCAAAGATCACATTCCTCCCGAAGAGCGGCGCAGGGACGGCCTAGGCTATTTCGACACCGACGCGCCCGGCTCCAAGGATCTCAGGCCCTTGGGCAAGCTTTTGAGCCAGGTCATCCCGAAGCAAGAGTAGCGGGCATTCAACGGTTCGTAAAAATGTTGGCGCAAAATTTGGTCGGACCAGCGTCACATCTTGTTCACTGATAAAACGGTTCTATCCCGCCGAGCTTCCATGCCGCTGTCGCGCTACTGCAGCGAGGTTGCTGAGAGCCGCGATCTGCCGGTATGCGCGTGGTATCCACTCGCGCGAACCATGTTGTGGGGGTCCGTTGTCGCGATCGCTATCGGCCTCGGTCTCGTCCGGCATGGCGCGTTCTGGGAAGATCGTTATCACAGGCCTTATCGTTCAAAGGATAAAACTTCTAACAATGACTGCCGCCTTCACGTTGCGGGTCTGTACCAGAAAGAGCTAATATCAACCATCGGCAATGCGCGAGGGGCTTTTACTGTACGGAGCAATTTCTTGAGTAAATCGTCAAAACATATTTCACTTGGGTTGGTGTTGGCACTCGTTCTGTTTGGGATCTTCAGCATTTTTAAGGAGGGATACCGGGGCGAACCAGACATTACTTTCAGCGAATTTATGGGAGCCGTGGAGCGCGGCGACGTTCAATCGGTCGTGATCCAAGGACATCATATCGAGGGCAAATACGAGAACGGTGGAGAGTTCAGAACTTTTGCGCCGGATGATCCGGAGCTGCTGACGTCATTGCGGGATAAGGACGTGAAAATCGCTGCAAAGCCCGAGGACGAGTCGTCCTGGTACATGGTGCTACTGCTTAGCTGGTTTCCCATCCTGCTTCTGATTGGGGTGTGGGTATTTTTTATGCGGCGGATGCAGATGGGCGGCGGTAAGGTGATGTCCTTTGGCAAGAGCCGTGCAAAACTGCTCACGGAGAATCAACATCGCATAACCTTTAGTGATGTCGCCGGCGTGGATGAGGCCAAAGATGATCTGCGAGAGATCATCGCATTCCTAAAAGATCCGAGAAAATTCACGAGACTTGGCGGCAGAATTCCCAAAGGGTGTTTGCTCGTGGGGGCCCCGGGAACTGGCAAGACCCTGTTGGCTCGCGCCATTGCCGGCGAAGCCGGAGTCCCGTTCTTCAACATCAGTGGTTCCGATTTCGTAGAAATGTTCGTCGGGGTCGGAGCTTCCCGAGTTCGTGACCTTTTCGTCCAAGGCAAAACGAAGGCGCCTTGCATCATCTTTATCGACGAAATCGACGCCGTTGGGCGTCACCGCGGAGCTGGCTTCGGTGGTGGCAATGACGAACGGGAACAGACGCTGAACCAGCTGCTGGTGGAAATGGATGGATTTGAGTCCAACGAGGGAGTTATTCTCATCGCCGCAACCAACCGGCCTGACGTATTGGATCCCGCGTTGCTCCGTCCTGGGCGGTTCGATCGGTACGTTGTAATACCACGACCGGACATCAGAGGGCGAGAAGGTATCTTGCAGGTGCACACCCGGAAGGTGCCATTGTCAACGGACGTCGACGTCAGCGTGCTGGCGCGATCCACGCCCGGGCTTAGCGGCGCGGACCTGGAGAATCTCGTAAACGAAGCGGCTTTGTCGGCAGCTCGGAATGACAAGGAAAACGTCAATATGCTCGACCTCGAGTTGGCCAAAGACAAGATCATGATGGGCGCCGAGCGGCGCAGCATGATTATCAGTGACGAAGAAAAACGCATTACCGCCTATCATGAAGCGGGGCATGCCTTGGTGGCGAAACTACTGCCGGACTCCGATCCGATTCACAAAGTGACCATCATTCCCCGCGGCATGGCTTTGGGTCTGACGCAGCAACTGCCGATTGACGAAAAGCATACGTATCGCAGGGAATATCTGCTCAATAATTTGGTCATCCTGTTTGGTGGGCGCGTGGCGGAAGAGCTCGTGCTCGAGCATACGACGACCGGCGCGGGAAATGATATCGAGAAGGCGACGGATCTGGCGCGCCGGATGGTGTGCGAGTGGGGAATGAGCGAAAAGCTGGGGCCAATGACTTTCGGCAAAAAAGAACAAGAGATTTTTCTGGGAAGAGATTTTACCCAGAAAGCAGAGTATTCCAAGAGCACGGGCATCGAGATCGACGCTGAGATCAGTCGCCTTATCCAGGAGAGTTATCGTCGGGCTAAGGACCTATTAACGACGAATCTCCGTCTGCTCCATAAAGTTGCGGAGAAGCTGCTCGAAAAAGAGGTTCTGGACGGTTTGGAGATTGATGCCATAGTCAGAGCTGTCAACCTTAACGGTGGAGATCCGTACACACCATCGAG
>DATACQ010000152.1:0-1892 GCA_036258955.1 Binatia bacterium | reverse complement strand
CTCAGAAATGTCCGAACCCCTCGGCGCACGCCTTCGCTTCCAGCGAATTCGTCCTTTCGCTCTTGAAGATCATGAACGTGTAAGGTCTTTCGCGAGAGGATCGCCCGACCCGACGGATTTTCCGCGACAATAGGCCTGAGTTCCAAGGATGCAAGAGTTCCGAATGACGCTGCCAAGCGCGTGACTTCACCATCCACCAGACGAATCTGTGCATCTGTTGCAACGCACAGCCGCGCGGCGTTCTCTGCTACGACATCCAACACCGGCTGGATGTCGGTGGGAGAACTCGCGATGACACCGAGGATCTCGCTCGTCGCCGTCTGTTGTTCCAACGCTTCTTTGAGCTCTTGGAACAATCTTACATTCTCAAGTGCGATCACGGCTTGATCGGCAAAAGTTTCAAGCAGTTTGATCTGCGCCGGGGTGAAGGGGCTCATCTCGGTGCGACGTGCGTTCAGCGATCCAATGAGTTCTCCCTGCTGGCGAAGGGGTACAGCCAATAACGAATGAAAAAGGCCGGAAGTCCCCACTGGAAAAGCGTTCGGTGCTTTGGCATCGGGAACATGGAGTGTGCCCTGCTCGCGCAACCAGCGAGATATCGGCTCGTCGATACCGACCTCGACACGTCCCTCGGTTATGGAACCAAAATGGGCCCGCGAAACCATAGCGTTTCCTCGGTGAAGACGCAGCAGGACGTCATCGATCCCGCAAACTTTTGCTGCGCTTTCGACGATCGCATCGAGGACCGGCTGAACATTCGTCGGCGACCGGCTGATGATGCCGAGCACTTCAGACGTTGCCGTTTGATGCTCCAGGGCTTCGCGCAATTCTGCGTTGCGCTCTTGGATTTCTTTGAAGAGCCGGACGTTCTCGATAGCGATGACCGCTTGGGCGGCGAACGTCTCCAGCAACTTGATCTGCTTCTCGGTGAACGGGCGGACCTCCAGGCGGCGTATATGAATTGTCCCGATGGGAATTCCCTCGCGCAGCAACGGTGTGGCGAGCACCGTCCGAACGCCAACACTTCTGGCGAACCGCGCTGGCAGTTCACCCTCTGGCACTGCTGCGAGGTCATCAATATGAAGGGTTTGGCGGTCAATTATAGCTCGCGCGGGTATATGCTCACGGACCAATGGAATTGATCCCCGACCCCCGCGTCCCGGCAAGGGCCCGTAATTCGCAACTGTTCGGAGATTGTCGCCATCAATGCGATGAATGACCGCGTCGGTTGCATCACATAGCCGGGCGGCGTTCTCAGCGACAACGTCGAGCACCGGCTGAATATCCGTCGGTGAGCTGGCGATGACCCCCAAAATGTCACTCGTGGCTGTCTGCTGCTCCAACGACTCTTTGAGTTCTTGGAACAACCGAACGTTCTCGATGGCGATCACTGCTTGGTCGGCGAACGTTTCTAGAAGTTTTACCTGCACCGGCGTAAAAGGCCGCACCTCGATGCGACGCGCGCCCAATCCCCCGATAATTTCTCCACGCTGGCGAAGGGGAGCGCCTAGGTAGGTCCGGAAGCTAGTAACTGAACCTAACGTTAGAAAATCTTGTTGCGCGCGGACGTCAGGTATATGCAGTGAGCCATGTTCACGCATCCAGTTAAACCGTGGATCCTCACAACTAATCTCACGACGGACATGAGGCACAGGACCAAAGTGAGCCCGCGCAACCATGGCGTTCCCCTCGCGGAGCCGCAGCACGACGTCATCGATCCCGCAAACCCGCGCGGCGCTCTCGACGATCGCATCGAGCACAGGCTGAACGTCCGTGGGCGATCGGCTGATGATACCGAGGACTTCGGATGTTGCAGTCTGATGCTCCAGCGCCTCACGCAGTTCGGCATTGCGCTCCTGCAGCTCTTTGAACAATCGTACGTTCTCGATGGC
>DATACQ010000151.1:0-19029 GCA_036258955.1 Binatia bacterium | reverse complement strand
CTTGGGTGACGTTGGGTCGCTTTACATTCGATGAAAACGCCTGGCGTTTTCTGCCAGCCTCAGTTCCATATCGTGATGCCCATCAAGTTTTTACCGGCCTCGAGATCGTGAAACGCGTCATTAATTTCCGTGAAGCGATAGCGTTTGGAAACTAAAGCCGAAACATTCACGCGCTTGTCCCGCACCATGTTGAGAACTTCGATCACATCGGTTGGACGGCGTAGCGCAACACCGGCGATCTTAATTTCTTGCATCGTAAAGCTGCCGTCGCTGATCGTAAACGGCACCTTACCCAGGCCCCCGATAATCGTCGCCGTACCACCGGGCCGGGTCGCCTGGATGATTTGATCCGAAGTTTTAACGTTTCCTAAAGCCTCAAAGGACTTATTCACACCGCCGTCGGTCATGTCTCGCACCGCTTTCACAACATCGTCCTTGGACGCGTTAACGGTATGCGTTGCGCCGAATTTTTTCGCCGCCTCGAGCTTAGTATCGAAAATGTCAACGGCTATGATGGGATAAGCGCCAAAGCAGCGCAGGAATTGAATGGCATTGAGGCCAACGCCGCCGCAACCAATCACCAGGGCGGAATCGCCGGGCTTGATCTCGGCGGCATTCTTGACCGCATTGTAAGCCGTGGTCATGCGGCACCCGACGATACTCGCCTCATCGAGCGATAAACCCTCCGGCAGTTTGAAAACCATGTACCCGGGCAGCGCAAGGTATTGCGCGAATCCACCGACGTTCCACCGGTATACTTCTTGGCCGTCGGTTCGCTTTAACGACCTCGGCATGGGCCGGCTGCGACACAGATTCTCCCTGCCGGCGACACAGTACTGGCAATGCCCGCAGCGATAGCGGGTGCCGACGATGACGGGGTCACCGACTTTAAACGCGCCGCGCTGGCTCTCGCCTACCTCTTCAATGCTTCCCGATACCTCGTGACCAATTACAGTGGGCATTCGGCTCTGAATTCGACCTTCAATGACCTTGAAATCGGTATGGCAAACGCCGCATGCTTTGACTTTGATCAGCACCTCGTCTGAGGCAGTTTGCGGCGATTCAAAATCTTCGATCGCCATCGCCTCGTGGAGTCGGTGCAACACAGCTGCTTTCATGTGAGCCTCCTTACTTCGCGGAACGAAGCGATCCTACTACAGGTAAGCGCAAGCTTGTCAATCGCGCGTCCCTTAAACTGCAATCAGGCCGATTACGAACTCTGAACTCGCTGCATCCGATCCTGGGTCCTGGCCGGCTAGCGGAGGCAGATGAACTGCTGCGGGCGCGCCGAGAAAACGCGCGGCTCTATAGTCAAGAAAAGTTGCGTCCGAGGAGCAAGCCTCTTGGCTCGCGGCCAAGATAGTCATAGGTCTCGAGTGCCGTCTAGTGGCTTCACTCTGAACTCCGGAGTGAGACGCAAGACTCATCTGCGCTTCAAATCAGTTGCGATTTTCCGACCGATGGATATGCGGTAGAAGTTCGAACCTTCAACTGCCCCGAAGACCGGTCCCGCTATTGGTCAAAACCGAAGGCCGCTTGGCGAGAAACATCAAGAGTGCAGAAGCCAGACTCACCGCAGCAAAAACAGTGAACGCAATCCTGTAGCTTTTCGTCATATCGTAGCAAAGACCGGCGAGCACCGGACCGAGGAATGTGCCAACGGTGGTCACCGTCCGACTAACGCCCTGTACGGTGGCAAACGCCTTGGTGCCAAAATAGTCCGCGCGAATCGGCTCCTGCAGCGAGGCAAGCCCGCCGTAAGCAAGCGAGTACACGGCCATGAATGACGTGAAAAGCACCGGCTCAGCGCTCCAGCCCATAAAGAACACCGCAACGGCAAGAGCGAAAAGTAGTCCGATATTAAGCAGCCGTTTCTCTAATACATCACCAAGCCAGCCCATGCCGATGCGCGCCGGCGCACCGATCAGAGTTGAGAGGCCAAGAAGCGTGCTCGCGCCCGCCGTGCTCCAGCCGCGATCGACCAGCAAGATGACGAAATGGACCGAGACACCTTCCGTTACCATGTGGCGCAGCGCTCCCGAGCCGGAAAGAAACCAAAAAGACTTTAACCTCAGCACTTCTGATAACGTGAACTCCGGATCATCCGCGAACCGGTGCGGTGAACGAGACCCCGCCCGATTCAGTTCTGATGCTCTTTCCATTTCCGCCTCGTGATTTTGTGCAATCCGACTGATCGCATATGCCACGGGGACGCCGACAATGAGCAAAACGATCCCGGACACTGCTGCCGCCGTTCTCCAGCCCCAGACGCTGATCAGCCATCCGACAACAGGCACAAGAGGGCCGGAGATCCCGGGCCCCATGCGAAAGATGCCGAAGGCGAGACTCCGCCGCTCGCGAAAAATCTTCGCAATCAACAGGCTGATCGGCATGTGATAGCCCAGGCTCGATCCCAGTACGATGCCGAGAATAAGGGCTGCATAGAGCATCGGGAGCGAGTTCACCAGGCTCAAAGCAAAAAAGCCCATGACGCATATCCCAATCCCGATAAACATGATGCGTCGCGGCCCCACCCTATCGACGAAATATCCTTCGATCGGACCCAGTATGCCGGACTCGATACGCGCCAGCGAGAAGGCCCCGGAAATGGCCGTGCGACTCCAACCGAACTCACGTTCAAAAGATGGAAAGAACGCGCTCATACCGAAATAACAAAAACCGGTGTTCACTGCATGGGTAAGGCAACCGAAGATAACCAGCCACCATTTGCGATCCATCACACCAGATGTTCGAATAACTCGCTGGCTGTCAAGCAAACGGGAAAGAATGCAGTTCAATGTTCAAAGTTCAAGGTTCAAGGTTGCGCGCTTCGGCGCTCAGCCGCAAGGTTATCACACCGTCGCAGGCGAGGCGTTCGTTCTGTTATATTGGTTGAATGATGAAACAGTACGCCGATGCGGCAGCAGGCGAGAATGAAGTTTTGAAACAGGCACGAGAGATTCACGAGAGGGTCATCGTGCTCGACTCACACGTCGATTTTTCGCCCGAGCATCTGGTCGGCGCGCCGAATTACACAGAGCGCCTCGATACACAGTTCAGTCTACCCAAGATGAAACAGGGCGGCATCGACGCGCTGTTCTTCATCGTTTACGTCGGCCAAACGCGGGAGGTGCAAAACCCGGAGGCGCTCAAGCGCCCCGGTTACCAGCGCGCCTACGATGCGGCCGTCGAGAAATTCGAGGCCGTGCACCGCCTAGTCTCCGAGATTGCGCCCGAACAGATCGCTTTAGCATTGACGCCGGCCGAACTCCGTAACATCCGAGCGCGCGGCGAAAAAGCCGCGTTCATCGGCGTTGAGAACGGCTATCCGCTTGGCGAAGACATCAGCAGAGTTCAAGAGTTTTATGAGCGCGGCGCGCGCTACCTTTCGCTTGCCCACAACGGCCACAACCAGCTTTCGGATTCACATACGGGCGAGCGCGGCGGCTGGAAGTGGAACGGTCTGTCGCCGCTGGGTGCGCAAGTGGTCGTTGAAATGAACAATCTCGGTATCATGGTTGACGTATCGCACGCCTCCAAAGAATCGATGCTGCAAACGGCGGCGCTTTCGATAGCACCGATCATTGCGTCCCACTCCGCTGTGCGCGCGCTTTGCGATGTGAGCCGCAACCTCGACGACCAACAACTGCTCGCCCTGAAGAAAACCGGTGGGGTCGTCCAGATCGTCGCCTACGGCGGTTTCGTGAAAACGCCAAAGCCTGATTCATCCGATCGTGTCGCGGCTCTGGCAACGTTGAGACGCGAATTCAACCTGCCCGACCCGAACGATTCGCGCCAGCGCGTGTCCTTTCGCACAAAACTAAGCGAGATGCCAGGCGATCAGCGCGCCGCTTACGACGAGAAACTCTCGGCTATCGACAAGAAATACCCGGGAGATCCGCCGGCAACGCTCAGCGACGTCGTCGACCATATAGATTATGTCGCAAATCTTTTGGGGATTGATTATGTCGGCATTGCGTCGGATTTCGACGGCGGCGGCGGAGTGACCGGCTGGGAAGACGCCGGCGAAACATTCAACGTGACCTTAGAACTTGTCCGGCGCGGCTACACGGAAGCCCAGATCGAAAAACTCTGGGGTGGTAATCTCCTGCGGGTCATGGAAGAAGTTCAAGGCGCCGGTAACCGTTAGCCTTGCTGCGCCCGCAGTTCTAATCTGCCTTCCATGTCTTGAGTCATCTTACCGTCTTCATAGAGCCGCGCCACAGCGCGCGCCACCGTCTTGTAATCAGCGGTCGGGAACATCTCCAGTAGATCTGCAAAGAAGCAGTGCGATTGGGCTAACGCGGCTTCTATTCTTGCGACGAGCGTATCGACCGAGTCCGCCGGCTTCATCTCGGGTTGTGAATTGATAGGTTCGCTGCCATTGGCAACATAGTCGGCGAGCTTCACCTTGCCTTGGTTGAAGTAAACGATTCTTTTGTAGCGGCTGGCAGGAATATTCTCCGGTATAGTGGCGTCGATACCCATCTTGGCGGTGGTGGGCACCTTGCCTTCAACCGGCAGCGGCAGGGATGGGTCCAACGGCTTTGCGCGCGCATTGGAGACAATCAAGACATCGCGGTCGGCTTGAACTCGCGTCGCGACCGCCCATTCGACATCGACAGGGTCGAAAACGTCAATGTCGTCATCGACAATGGTCACATGCTTGATATCGGCAATCGAAAGCAGAGCCAGGATCGCGTTCTTGCCGTCACCCGGAGCTTTTTTAATCGAAGCAACGATGTGCCAATGGCAACAACCGCCCGGCGTGACGTTGATCGCCGTCGCCTGCACTCCGGCTTCGTGCAGAACGCGCCACGCGGCGGCTTCATAGATCGGCGCGGACATCCAGATATTTTCCCACGGCATTTGTAATGCGTAATAGATCGCGTCCTTCCGATGCATCAGCGCCGTGATGCGCACCCGCGGGTTCATGTGTATGCCACCCATCAGGCGGTTGAATTCACAGAACGGCCCTTCCGGATGAACCCACCCCTCCGGCAATATCTCGCCTTCCAGGACGATCTCAGCGTCGGCAATGCAGGGCACCGGGATGGTCTCACCTTCCGCAAGCGCCAATCCTTCGCCGCGCAACCCGCCCGCAAAGGTCAATTCATTGACTCCGAGGTTAGCTTTGAAAGTCGAAGCGACCAACTCGTAAGGATGAGTGCCGATGGAGATGGAAATCGGCAGCGGTTTTCTCTTTTGCAACGCGCGCTCGGCGAATTTGCGCAGGTTATTAGGCGTGACGATGTCGATGCCCGTGAAGTTTCGTTCTTTAAGCATCAGACGATAAATACCTGCATTGGTCCCGAACTCCGGGTCGTCAGCAATCACGACGCCGGCAGTAATCATGGGCCCACCATCCAGCACCGAAAACACCGGCACTGGCAGATTGTACAAATCGATTTCGCTTTTAGTGAGTATCACCTCTTTTACCGGAGCTCGGCCGACCCGGCTAGGTTTTATCGGCCGCTCCATGGCGCCACGCAGCTTGGTTTCAATTTTTTCATAGGCGCATTCCATGCCTATGGCGATGCGGTTGCGCGATTGCAGCAGTCCCGTCGCCAGCGGCATCGGATAACCGTTTACGTTAGTAAACAGCAGTCCCTTTTCCGATTGCGCCGCCAACGCGGCAACGTTGCGCAGATCCACGGCCTTGGAAATGATGGCCAACTCGTCGTTCTTCTTTAGAGCATCTAGATAGCTTCTAAAAGACGGGCCCATATCGGTCTCCTCTTGTCGCGAATGCGAATCTTTCAAACCAAACACGATGTGGGAACGCTGTCAAACCTCGGATGTCGCTGCGCTCCCATCGAAAAAATTCCAGTAGTTCCAGCCGTTCCAAACGTTCCACTCATTTTCAACCCCTCTTTTAGCCTGCATTGAAGTTTTCCATCCAAGCTTGCACCGCATCCGCCGATGTGACGTTGAGCGCCAGCGAAGCATCTCATTTCTGAATCTTGTCTTTTCGACTTTTTATGAATGACAGAATCCTCGGCTCCGTCTCGCAATGACATTGTGATCACGGTCTCGGCCGGGGAGAATCAACTGTGGCGAAACGATTTGAAGCTTTGAACGATTGGAACATCTGGAACCGCTGGAACGATTAGAACCGGGAGCTTAGCAACAGCAGGTTTTCGCATTCGCGTCATTGCTATGCTATAGCAAAACCGAGGAGACTCGAACCCATGGCTTCCTTCGGTCTAACCTTGGCGAATCGCGGCGTCATCATCGGCGCGGTAACCATTCCGGAACTTTTTGATATGGCAAAGCGCGGCGAAGACTCCGGTGCGTTCAGCGCGGTTTGGGTCGGCGATAGCTTGCTCGCCAAGCCGCGCCTGGAGTCCATCGCGCTTCTGTCCGCGCTCGCGGCGCTCACCAGGAAAGTAAGACTAGCGGTGGGTTGCATGGCAACCTTCCCGCAGCGCCATCCGGCGTTGTTGGCCCAACAATGGGCGAGTCTCGACGTGATCTCCAATGGGCGGGCGTGGCTAGCCGTTTGCCTGGGCGGTCCCAACGAGCAAAGCCCGGCGCAGGCTCTCGAACACAAGATAATGGGCATAAAGGACACGGAGCGTGTGGGCCGCTTGGAGGAAGGCATCACCATTTTGCGTAAGTTCTTTCAGGAAGAGAACGCGTCCCATAAAGGCCGCTTCTACGAATTTGAGGGGGTCACGATTCAACCGCGGCCGGTGCAGAATCCCATGCCGATCTGGATCGCCAGCAATCCCACCGGCCTGACCTGGAAAGACGGCGCCAGCGCGCCGTCGCCGGCCGTCGAAAAAGGGTTACGCCGCGTCGCCAGATTTGCCGACGGCTGGATGACCAACAAAGTCACTCCCCAGGAATTCAAGTCCCAATGGACGCGTATTCTCGCCATGGCCAGGGAAGAAGGGCGCGACCCGTCCAGGATCGGCAGTTCTCTTTACCATAATCTCAACATCAACGAGAGTCGCCAGGCTGCGTTGGATGAGAGCAAAGCATTCCTTGACAAGTATTACACTTCAAATTTCAGCATGAAGTTCGTCGAAGGGTTTACCACGGCCGGTGGTCCCAAACACTGCATCGATGAGCTTAAGGCCTACTTTGACGCAGGCATCGAACATATCACATTGCGCATGACCTCTTGGGATCAGATCGGACAACTCAAACGCTTCCTCAACGAAGTGGCACCGGCCTTCCACTAAAATCAGGACGGATGACAATGTTCATAGGCATCGATCACCTCGTCATCGCCGTCAATAACCTCGAGCAAGCGACCAATGACTACCGAGAGCTGGGCTTCACGGTCGTGCCGGGCGGGCAGCATCCCGTGGGCACCCACAACGCGCTCGTTGCGTTTGAGGACGGCTCGTATCTTGAGCTCATCGCCTTCTACCGCGAAGCCCTGGACCACCGCTGGTGGGACCCCTTGCAGAGAGGCGAACGTCTGGTCGACTACTGTATGCAGACGGATGATCTTGCCGGCGATACGCGCAAACTGCGCGAGTGCGGCATTGCGATCAACGATCCCGTCCCCTGGTCACGCACGCGTCCCGACGGGTACAAGCTGCAATGGATGCTCTCGCTGGTGACCGGTTCGCAGCGCGGCGTCGCGCCTTTTCTCATTCAAGACGTAAGTGCCAGGGAAGAACGCATTCCCCGTCAATGGGACCACCCTAACGGCGCCGCCGGGATTGGCACCCTGAGCATCGTCGTTAGCGAGTTGTCCAAAGTGGATCACTGGTTCCAGACCATCTTGGGGCGAGCGCCTCAGCCCGTCGCCGACGACGCGCTCGAAGTGCAGGGCTTATCTTTTACCGTCGGACCGCACAACATCGAATTCATGATGCCGGTAACCCCGCAAAGTCCGCTCGTCGACTGGATGCGGCAATACGGGCCCTCGCCTTATGCAGCGACTTTGCGCGGCAAGCGCACCGAACCTGTTTTGTTCGATCAGAAACTTCTCCACGGCGCCGAGCTTTCCTTTGGCATCTAGGGGTATCGCTGACACCACTGCTATGACGGCGTCGCCCGGCGGGCGCTGTAACTTAACTTCCTACCGCGTCATCTACGGCGATACGGATAAAATGGGCGTGGTCTACTACGCGAATTACTTGCGCTGGTTCGAGCGCGGCCGCAGCGAGTTCTTGCGCGGCTGTGGCCTGCCATACGGCGGGATTGAAGCTCAAGGTTTTCACTTTCCGGTTGTGGAAGTGAACTGCCGGTACGTCCGACCGGCGCGGTACGAAGAGTTGGTGCTAATCGAAACCCGCCTCGCTTCCGTCAGCCGTGCCAGCCTGATTTTCACCTACCGGATTATGAGGGACGGAGAAGAGGCGCCTCTGGCCACCGGCTCCACGAAGCACGCGTGTATCAACGCCGCTGGAAAGATTCTTAGAATTCCCGACGACGTCTTGCGGATTTTACAACAATCACCGGCACAGGAAATATAGAATTCAGCCAGTTCGAGGAAGATTGCACCACGAAGTGTTTTCATGAGCTTACGCTCGGCTCTGGAACAGGAAAACGCAGATCTCGTCATTCCGGCATGGATTTGCGGCATCCCGGTTCGTAGGAGACTTCGGAGACATCCATGTCAGCCGTGGATTCCAGCGCTCCATGCTGGAATGACGATGCGCGGTGTGCGTTCAACGACGAGTTCGTCGAGGCGCTTGTTTCGAGAAGCACACGAAGGCCGCGAAGCATTCCGTAATCTATACTCTTAAACTTCGCGCTCTTCGTAACCTCGTGGTGTGTGTCTTATTCTTCTTTGTTTGCCGATGTCAGCTGGCGCATTCCGCAAGGGCCTGCTTGAGCTCATCCTGAACTTCAGGATCGACTTCGGTTTTCAATCTGCCTTCCAACGCTGTTAGGGCTTCGGAGCCGCCGATCCGTCCCAACGCCCATGCCGCATGGCCGCGCACCAGCGGCTCATTGTCGAGTAGCGCTGAGGCGAGGGCCGGCACCGCCTCGTAAGAACCGGTGTTGCCGAGCGCCACCGCAACGTTGCGCAGAAATCCGCGCCGTTTGGCGCGCCGGATCGGACTACCTCGAAAGCGACGACGAAATTCTTCAGCGCTAAGAGATAACAGCGGAATCAGCGCGGGAGCATGGCGATCTTCGCGCGGCGCGAAAGCACGCTCCTCGGTAGCACTAGCCTTTGTGTTGTACGGGCAAACATCCTGGCAGATGTCGCAGCCGAAGATGTGCTCCCCAATCAGCGGACGCAAATGGCGGGGAATAGAGCCTTTAAGCTCGATCGTCAAGTACGAGATGCAGCGCCGCGCGTCCAGAACATAGGGACCGACGAATGCCTGGGTAGGGCACGCTTTCAAGCACAGATCACATCGCCCGCAGCGATCGCGCATCGGCTCGTCGTACGCGAGCGGAATACTGAGAAACAACTCGCCGAGCAAGAACCAGGAACCCTTTTTGGGTGAGATAAGGTTGGTGTTTTTACCGATCCAGCCGAGGCCCGCGACACCCGCGAAGTCACGCTCCAACACAGGCCCGGAGTCGATGAAAACCCTGCCTTCGACCGGGCAGTCGCAGAGCCTTTGGATAGCTTTATGGAGCGTGTCGAGTCGGTCCTTCATCAAATTATGGTAGTCCTCGCCCCACGCGTAACGGGCAATCCGCCCCGCCGGGCCCTGCTTCGCCGCTGCGCCGTCCGGCTGTGTAAGATAATTCATGCCGACCGAAACCACTGACACAGCCCACGGCACGGCCGTTTCCGGCCGGCGCCGTAAATCGGCAGTACGCTCCATGTAGCTCATCTCGCCCGCAAAACCCCGGCGCAACCACTCGGCGAACGAGTTCTCGTGAACCGGTGGGCGCACCGCCGAGATGCCCACCAGATCAAAGCCCAACCGCTGCGCTTCATCCTTGATCCTGAGGGATAATTCGGTTTCGATTCGGGTAGCCTTTGACTGCATAACGGTGGCCGTGCGACCAAGTGAGACCCGGTGCGAGCCCCGCGGGTGCACTTCGTGAGAGCGGGACGGTTTCAGTTGTAAATTTAAGTGCGAGTTCTTGGCTTATGCGTCGGCTTCGTGGAGCGTTACCTGGCGCTGTTCACCGACAATCAACGCTGAAATGTAAAACCCAACTCCCCGGTGAGTCAATGCAGGGAGGTGTCGCTGTCCGGTCCGGGCTCCTCCGCGTCCAGCAAAGCGCGGCGTCCGGCGAAGCCGTCCTCGATACGATGCCAGTGGCTGACCGCAGGCTCGCCTAGTTGCCAGCACAGAAACACGACCTCGGGCCCGAGCATACAAGGAAAGTCTATAAGTCCCTGTTCGACCCCTTTACAGATGCAGCCATAGCCATGTA
The DNA here is from genome assembly GCA_036258955.1 of Binatia bacterium. Lineage (GTDB taxonomy): Bacteria > Desulfobacterota > Binatia > UBA9968 > UBA9968 > DATACQ01. The sequence goes on along the minus strand of DATACQ010000151.1, from coordinate 8,715 downwards.
TTTCATCCACCCCAAGTTTGACTTGCTGCAGTAAACGCGCGATATCCGCATCTTCCCGCAGCCGATCCATAAGTTCAGGGGCTTCCGGGTCAAGCTGCTGGTGTCGAATGACCGCTTCGCTCTTGGCTTTAAGACGCCGGATGTTTTCCAGAACACCCTCGAGCAGCGGGCGCAGAGTCGGCAGCAAGGCGTTGGCTTCCCCGACCGTAAAGATTTTAGAAAATTGCGAGCGATCCATATCGATGACGCGGCACACGCGAGCCAGGAGCGCGACTGCAACTCCCGGGCGACCCCGCGTATTTATTTTTACAAGCTCATGCCGTTTTTCAACTGCCGCAGCAGCGCGATGTTGTCCGAGTGGCCGGTCATAGAGGCGGAAATGGCGCCGCGAATCGGCCGTCCCAAGAGATAAAAATCGCCGATGACATCCAGAATCTTGTGGCGCGCAAACTCATCAGGGAAGCGCAGCTCGGTATTAACGATTTTCTCGTCGTCAATGAGAATAAAATTACTGAGCCGGCCGCCGGCCGCCAGTCCCATCTTTTCGAGTTGCGCGATATCGCGCAGAAATCCGAAGGTTCGCGCAGGCGCGATTTCTTCTTTGAAAGTTTCGGGTCCACGATGGATATAGTGATATTCCTGGCGCCCGACGGGCTTGGGGTAGCGCAGTTCGTAACGGACTGAAAAAATCTCCGCCGGCTCGATGGTGATCGACGCGCCGTCCTTTTTTTCGGAGCGATAAGTCTGATCGACGATAATCTCGGCGCATTCCTCGTCCTGCTCCGTTATCCCGGCTTCTTCGATCAAGCGGCAGAATTCGATTGCCGATCCATCCAATATGGGCACTTCACTTTGAACTTTCACCAGTAGGTTGGTGATGCCATAGCTGTGCAAGGCAGCGAGAAAGTGCTCGACCGTCGCTACACTGATGCCTCTGTTGCGCAGCGAAGTCGCGTAGCCCGTGGAAGACACGTTGTCGAGATCAGCACGCACCGTGGCATCGGCGGAAATACCGGTAAACTGAATGCCGCTATTGGCTGGGAGAGGATGAAGCACCAAGCCGGTCTTGATCCCGGAGTGCAGTCCCTGGCCTGAAGTTACAACGCTCTGCGCCAGGGTTTTCTGTTTTAGCCGTCCCGCAGTCGCCGCGCGGCTCCCTGCCATAGCGGCTTTTTTGAGAACACTTTTCTTGGTTCGTTCGCGGGAGCTCCGGTCAGCTCCATGTGAGTCGCCAAGAGCGCGCCGCACGGTCAGAAGCAAGCCTTCTAGCGACAGCGGCTTTTCCAAAAAATCGAAGGCTCCAAATTTTGTGGCCGTCACCGCGGTGTGAATATTGCCGTGGCCGGAGATCATCACGACATTCATCTCCGGCTCTTTATTTTTGATCTCCTTTAACAAACCGATGCCGTCCGCCTGCGGCATCCAAATATCGAGCAGGACAAGGCCGGGACGCTCCTCGTCGATCATGTCGAGCACCCGCGTAACATCGGCGGTGTCCACAACTCGGTAGCCCTCGTCGCTCAGTACTTCCCGAACCGACTCCCGCACTCTCGCTTCATCGTCCACGATTAGGATCGTTTGTTCGCCGACATTATCGATCACTCTTCCCCCTTTGCTGTTAGGCCGCCAGTTGCTGGCGTACCGGCAACTCGATAATAAACTTCGTTCCTCTGGGCTCGTTGGGTCGAACGCGGATATAGCCATGGTGGTCTTCTACGATCGCGTTGACAATGGAGAGGCCCAGGCCGGTGCCGTCCTGTTTTGTCGAGAAATAAGGCTCGAAGATACGCGCCCTCACATCGGGCGGCAATCCGCGCCCATCGTCCGCCACCTCGAGGGAGACTTTGGCGAACACCCGATCGTAGCTGGTCGAGATCTCAACCCGCCCTTTGCCGTCGATGGCCGTAACGGCGTTGTCGAGAAGGTTGATCACGGCGCGCTTAATTTGGTTGCGGTCCAGCTCCAGCGCCGGGATGACTCCCGGGCGAAATTCGAAACGAATGTCGCGATGCCCTTCCTGATAGAGAAACAGCGCTTCGCCCACCACTTCGTTGAGATCGTTCAGCGCCAGCTCCGCCGTTGGCAGGCGCGCGAATTGGGCGAATTCGTTGACGAGATTCTTAAGCTCCTCCACCTGGCGAATGATCGTGGTCGTGCACTTGTCGAGGACGGCGCCGTCGCCTTCGAGTAACTTGGCGTAACGCTTCCTCAGCCGCTCCGCCGAGAGCTGAATAGGCGTCAGCGGGTTTTTAATCTCGTGGGCAATGCGCCGCGCCACCTCCCGCCACGCTTCCATACGCTGCACCTTCTGGATCTCGGTAATGTCGTCAACAAACACCATTACTCCTAAACTATGCCCCTCGTCATCGCGCAGGGTGGCGGCATTGGCGACGACGGTCAAAACGCGATCGGGTAGAGAGATCCGGAATTCCCGCTCCAGGGTTTCCCCATCTCGAACCTTTTCCATCATCTCGCGCATGGGCTTTAGATGTTCCGCGACAAAAATCTCTCCTTGCGGCCGGCCCAGCGTATCGGCGCCGCTCATGCCGAACATTCGTTCCGCCGCCTTGTTCCAGGCAGTAATCTTACCGGCGGCGTCCACGGCGATAACAGCTGCTTGGACATTGACAAGCAACGTCTCCATATAGCGGCCCCGGCGTTCGATCTCGGTGGTCATGCTCTTTAGGTCACGGGTCATGCGGTTGAACGATTCCACGAGCGTACCGATCTCGTCATCGCCGGCCGCTTCGATGTGGTAATCCCAGTTGCGCTGGGCCACCGCATGCGTGCCCTCCGCCAGTTGCTGAATCGGCACCGTGATGCCTTTTGCAAGATAAAGACCGAACCAGGTCGCTGCAAAAATGATCACGAGCGTAATCAGCAGCAAGGTGAGAATGTAGCTGTTCTTGATCGGCGTCTTGAGAAACATCGAATGTTTGTACTGCTCATACGAGCGCGAGATCTGCGCGGCTCGTTTGGCGATGCTCTTGGGAACGTAGTAATCCACCACGACCGCGCCACGGATGCGTTTGCCCTCGCCGTAAACCGGCGCGCCGCCGCGAATGACGTCGCCCTCGCCGAACTCTTGTGTCCGGGTCACTTCCAAGCCGCGCAGAGCGCCGTTCAAGAACTCCGAATCTGCTTTGATCGTGACCCCGGTCGGGACGTCGTCATTGAAGCCGACCACCAGCAGACGGCGGTCCGCCGTAAACAACTCCACCGTGCCCAGGTTGTACTCGCGCTGTTTGCGCTGGATAAGATCTTTTAATTCGGGAAGCCGATGGGGATCGAACAATCCTTCCTCGCTGATCAACCGGCTTAGTTGCTTTGCGTAGAACAGCGCGCTGTTCGCGGAGTTTTGATAGTAAGTCTGACCAATCTCCAGCGAACCCTGCAACGCGCTTTCAACCTGCACGTCAAACCAGCGTTCCAGCGATCGCGTCACAAAGCCCCCGGCAATAAAAAACATGATCAAAGTCGGCACCAAAGACAGGCCGACAAATGCCATCACCAAGCGCACACGCAAGCGTGAGCCGAGGATGCCGCGCTTGCGCTCGAAGACCAGCTTCACCAGGTTGCGCACCACCAAGAAGACGAGCAAAATCAGCAGGATGATATTGACGTTGATCAGCAGAAAGAAAACGATATTGCTGCTCAGTGGGTTTTCAGTCGAGGCATCCGGAAGGTTGACTTCGAAGTAGGCAAATACCAGCACCATGAGCGCCGTAACGAGAATCACCAAGCCTTCACGCTTGCGGCGTTTGGTCTCTTCGAGTTTGAGATTTTGATCCACCCGTTTGGCGGGATAAACCGCTTCCATAGAGCTATTCTCGGGGCACTATCGGGGAATGCGAAATTCTACCTGCGAAAGAAATAAACGACAAGTGATATGATCACGCTGATGAGCAGGCATGTGGCCAAGGGAAAGTAAAAAGTGAACCGCTCGCGCTGAATCGTAATATCACCCGGCAGATTGCCGAGCCACGGAATCTTGCCGGCCAGTGAAAAAATCACGCCCGCGACCACCAGCAGGAGCCCGAGAAAGATAAGAATTCTGCCCAGATCTCCCATGATCGATTCCTCCTAAGGCCGAGCTGTGAAATCCGTCGGCGCTTGAGGTGCCGGCACCAGCTACGAAAGATCTTTAGTGCGACAGACCTTCGCGACCGCCCTCCTACACGTCGTTTGTTCCTGCTAAATGAGACTGGCTCTGAGCTCGGTGACGGCAAAGCCTATGCTTGAATATTACTCTTTAGTTAGCACTAACAAAACCCGCCGATCCGGCTTAAAAAAGCGTCGGCTGGGTTTTCGGGCCGCTTGCCTTCGCACCACTTGGGCTGCGGCCAAAATGTTCGTATGCCCGGGCCGTGGCGATCCGCCCACGCGGCGTGCGCTGGACGAACCCAGCCTGGATCAAAAACGGCTCGTAGACATCTTCAATCGTGTCCTTCTCTTCTCCGATGGCGGCGGCCAGCGTGTCCACTCCCACCGGACCGCCGGCAAACTTATCGATCAGGGTCAACAGCAGCATCGTGTCCATCTTATCCAGACCCAACGCGTCGACCCCCAACATACGCAGCGATTCATCGGTCAAAGATTTCGTGATCGTGCCGTTGCCTTTGACTTGGGCGTAATCGCGTGCCCGCCGCAACAGCCGATTGGCGATCCTCGGCGTACCCCGCGAGCGAGTGGCGATTTCCGCAAGTCCTGCGCTGTCGGCAGCGACGGCGAGAATAGCCGCGGAGCGTTTCAAGATTAGCGCGAGCGCCGCGGTATCGTAAAAATCGAGGCGATGGATGTGGCCGAAACGGTCGCGCAGCGGTGAAGTCAGCAGTCCGGAACGAGTGGTTGCGCCAACCAATGTGAAGCGCTTGAGCTCCAACTTGATCGAGCGCGCGGCCGGCCCCTGCCCAATCATGATATCGATCTGGTAGTCTTCCATGGCGGGATAGAGCACTTCTTCAACGACGTGATTCAAACGATGAATTTCGTCGATGAAAAGAATATCCCCGTGCTCGAGGTTCGTGAGCAGGGCCGCCAGGTCGCCCGCCCGTTCGACCACAGGACCGGAAGTCGCTTTGATGTTCACGCCCATTTCCCGGGCGATGATATAGGCCAAGGAAGTTTTCCCCAGCCCGGGGGGTCCATGAAAGAGAATATGATCTAGGACGTCGCCGCGACGCTTGGCGGCGGCGATCGCGACTTGCAAGTTCTCTTTGAGCGCCTCTTGCCCGACGTATTCATCGAAGCCGCGCGGCCGCAGATTAACTTCGTAAGTTATTTCGTCGTCGGTCTTATGCCCATCGAGCATGAAACTTTCCTTATGTGACTGAGAGACACGTTCTAAGTTTCTGGTCTCTGGTTTTAAGTTGCTCGAGCTCCGAACTACCAGAACTATAGACTAGAACTGGGAACCTTTCCTCTGCCAAGGAGATTGCAATCAAAAATGCCACCAAAAAGAGCATATTCTGCTTACCCATGATCTTTCACCGCCCCATCCGGCGTAGCGCCTCCTTCAATACCGTCTCCAGGGAAGCTTCGCCGTCGTTGAGCACCGTGCGAACGGTATTCTCTGCTTCGCCGCGCCGATAGCCCAGGTTGACCAGTGCCGATACGGCATCTTGCATCACTTGCGAATCGGGCGTTGCCGGCTGGTTGGGAACATCGTCGGCGGGAAAGTTCAGCAGCTTATCTTTGAGTTCTACGATCATGCGCTCTGCGAGCTTCTTGCCGACTCCTGGGACACCCACCAGTCTCACCTGATTACCTTCTTTAAGCGCGCGCGCCAGGTCATGGGCTGGAATACCCGACAAGATGTTTATCGCCAGCTTGGGCCCGATTCCCGAAACCGCCGTCAGGAGCAGAAAGATCTGTTTTTCGGCGATGTCTTGGAAGCCGAATAACTGCAGCGCGTCTTCGCGGACATGGGTATAAACCTGCAAACTAATCCGGCCGCCGATTTCCGGCAAGCCATAGAAGACGTTCAACGGAATCAAAATCTGATAACCGACGCCGTTAACATCAACAACAATCTCGCCGGGAATCTTTTGCGCCAAAGTGCCGCTGATATGCGCGATCACGGTATGCGTTCGATACAGTCGTTGATGGCGCTTTGTGCCGCGCCTAGCGCTTCGACAAGAGTCTTACGTAATTGCGCCAAGTTGTCTTTACAGCGCGGCTCATCGCAAACCGGTTCTGGTAAGTTTTGCGATGCAGGTGGCAAATCGCCGCAGCTAACGCGTCCGCGGCATCGGCACGCAAGGAGCCGCGCAGGCCGAGCAGTGCGCCCACCATTTTTTGTATTTGCTCTTTGCTCGCGTGGCCGTAGCCGACTACTGCGAGCTTGATTTCAGTCGCCGAATACTCCGAGACGCTGATTTGATTTTGCGCCGCGGCAAGCATCGCCATGCCGCGCGCCTGGCCAAGCTTCAAGGCGCTCTGGGCGTTGTGCGATAAAAAAACTTTCTCCAGGCTCAAGCCCATGGGGCGATAATCCTTGATAATTTCCTCGATGCCGCAGTGAATCTGTAGCAATCGATCTGCCTGGCACAACGCGGCGGATGTGCCGATCACGCCGTTGGCGACATGGCGCAGCTTATTGCCTTCGATCTCGACCAGACCCCAACCGGTAACGATCGAACCAGGATCGACTCCGAGGATAGTCTCGCGATGGAGTTGCCGCGCGGTCGTCTGCGCCACCGCGGTCACAGAATCAGCTCGCCTTTTCCATCAATTCGGCAGGAATGTTGAAATTGGCTGCGACGTTCTGAACGTCGTCATGATCTTCCAACTCTTCGGTGAGCTTGAGAATTTGTTCGACGTTCTTGGCATCAACGTCAACGGTATTTTTTGGAATCAACGTAACTTGGGCGCTCGCGACGGGGATCTTTTCTTGGTCCAGGCGGTCTTTCACTGAGGAGAAGTCTTCGGGCCGGGTGAGGATTTCAAAGATATCATCCTCATCGCGCACATCTTCGGCGCCTGCGTCAAGGACGAAGTCCATCAAACGATCTTCAGCAATGTTTGACTTCTCAATCGTAATCAGTCCCTTCTTGTCAAACATCCAGGAAACAGACCCCGTTTCTCCCATGTTGCCGCCATGTTTAGTGAACAGCCGGCGGATTTCCGACACCGTGCGATTTTTGTTATCCGTTAGAACCTGAGCGATGATCGCGGCTCCACCGGGCCCATAACCCTCATACTGGATTTCTTCGTAAGTAACCCCTTCCAGCTCGCCGGTACCTTTCTTGATCGCGCGGTCGATGTTTTCGCCGGGCATACTCTGGGCGCGGGCGGTCGTGACGGCTGTACGCAGCCTCGGATTGGAGTTTACGTCGCCTCCGCCCATGCGCGCGGCAACCGTAATTTCTTTGATCAGCTTGGTGAAAAGCTTGCCGCGTTTAGCATCCCGGGCAGCTTTCTTGTGCTTGATCGTGCTCCATTTGGAATGACCTGACATAGAGGCGTCTCCCCAGGAAAAGTACGTGTAAGCTAACACAATCGCCGGCGGGCGTAAACTGTTTGCAGCTTAGGAAAAAAGCACGTAGCATCGCCGAAACTAGCTGAGTTGGCGCTTGCTCGGACGATATCCAGATGCGTTTACCCTCACTGCCGGTGCTTCCCGATAATGATCCGGGAAACTTTCGCTCGTTGGCAGGAAAAATCCTGCCGTACTTTCGACTTTATGAACCTACGTTGAATCGACGACCCGTTATCTATTTTGCTGTTTGTTCGGCTCTTGCAACTCTCAGCGCCTGCGCCCTGCCGCCAAGCCGCTACAAGCTGCCGCCGGTCTTGCGCCCGGATGGGCGCGCCACTCAAAGCGGGATCGCGTCCTGGTATGGACCGGGATTTCACGGCCAGGCGACGGCTAGCGGAAGCATCTACAATCAAAACGAGCTTACGGCAGCGCACCAGACGCTGCCCATGGGCACCCGTCTCATGGTTACGAACCTGAACAACGGCCGCGCGGTTCAAGTTTTGGTCAATGACCGCGGCCCCTTCGTCGAAGGAAGAATAATCGACCTTTCTTACGCCGCGGCGCGCTCCATTGATATGATCGGGCCCGGAACCGCGCCGGTGCGCATTGAGGTGCTGGAAGCGCCTTTCACGATTCAATTCATCCGGACGTCACTCGATTATACTCTCCAGCTGGGCTCGTTTTCCCAACTAGAGAACGCAGAGCAGCTGCGCGACCGTTTGCTGCCATCCTATTCCGATGTTGCCATTGTCCCGCTACAGTCCAGCAACCGCGCGTACTACCGCGTCCAGCTTGGGACGTTTTCGAATCGCGCCGAAGCCGAGCAACAGGCCCGCCGGCTGGCGCAAAACGGGTACTCGGTTCTTATCATGGAGAAATAGCAGGCTGTTGAAAAACACCCATATGCGCTTACGCTGTTTCGGGTTCGGGTTCGGGGTTTCGGGTTAACTCGAAACGAAACACGAGACTCGAAACTCACTGTGCGCGCCTCGCCTCTGGATGTTTTTGAACGGCCTGCAGTATTATTCTAGAAAGAGCGGCGAAGTAGACGTCATGTTTTAAGATGCGATCCCCAACCTTGAACTTTGAACATTGAACGTTGAACTCGAATCCGCCACTGGCGGATTCGCTAATGCTGGTCCAGCAAAAGATAGCGATTGTTTTCTTTCTTTACTCGTCCTTCATCGATGAGTTTTTCAAGATGCGCCTGCACGGAGAATTCCGCGACCCGTTTG
>DATACQ010000150.1:0-3202 GCA_036258955.1 Binatia bacterium | reverse complement strand
GTGCCGAAGAGGCTTCATGGCCTCGCACATTGGCATTTCTAAGGCGCCACCTTCGGAGTGGAGTGTTGGAGTGATGGAGTAATGGAGTATCGGGTCGGAACCCATTAGTCCGCGTCTCCATTACTCCACTATTCCCGTTTGGTGACTCGATCAGTTCCTGCTAGCGGATCTTCCGCGCCTGCGGCAGCAGAGCATAAATCCCAACCATAGCCACCGTGCCTGCAACACTCATCAACGCAGTGGCCGATGGCGCACCCAAAAAAGCAGACAACGCGCCAATCAACAATCCACCGATCATGAGAATCACCTGCGTCATGTGAAACAGCGCCATCGTCCTCCCCCGATATTCGGGCGGCGAGTACGCCTGGATCACCGTATGCACCAGCGCATGAGAGGCTACATGACAAAGGCCTATCAGCGCCATCAGACCGAGCGATAAGCTGAACCAGCGCGAAAAGGCGAAAACAACGACCAAGACCCCGTACGCGGCCACGCCACCGATCATGAGAATACCGCGCGGCATGCGGTCGCCTATCGACGCAATCAAGACAGCGCTCGCGAGCGCTCCGACTCCCATCGAGGTAAGCAGCAGGCCTTGGCCAGTCGCGCCGACGCCAAGCAAATCACGCGCGTAGACAGGCAAGAGCGTGCTAAACGGAATGATAAACAGCGAGGCGAACGATGCCACCAGAAGCCCGGTTCGCACCTCGATGTTGCGCCAGCTGAATTTCCAGCCCTCCACGATGCTGCGGCCGAAGCTATCGTCATGGGCCGCTTGCGCGCGAGTCGTCTTCGCCGTGCGGCGTGCATCAGCGAGCTTCATGGTCCATATAGTGGCCAAACCATACAGCGCCGCTTGGACCGCGTATGCGCCGCCCGTGCTCCAGGCAGCGATAACAGCGCCGGCGAGCGCCGGCCCGGTAATGCGCGCGACGTTGAACATCATCGCGTTAAGACCGATGGCGTTGGTCAATGCCTGCTGCGGCACCGAGTCGGAAATCATAGAGGCGCGCGACGGCTGCTGGAAAGTTTGGACTGCCGCCATCAATACGGCCGTGACATAGACGTGCCACGCTTCGATGGCGCCTGAGAAAATCGCGAGCGCCAGTATCCCGTACAGAACCAGATCCGCCAGCTGCGCGGTGATGACCTGAGACTTGCGCGAATAGCGGTCGGCGGTGCTGCCTGCGATTGGCGATAACAGCAGAATGGGCAGGGCCTGCACGCCGCGGACGATTCCGAGTTGCAATGAAGAACTAGTCAGCTCGTATATGAGCCAGCCGCGGGTTACCTGATCCATCCAAGTGGCCATGGAGGAAAAAACATGGCCCCACCATAGCAGTTGGTACTCGCGGTAACGCAGCGCCTCGAACAGCTTGATATCGAGCAGCGCGGCGGATACTCGACGATGCCGGCTGGGGACGGATGTATCGGTGAGTGGCGCCTCGGCGTCGTCTTTTTCAACGGGTGACGAATTCAGGATTGACTCCTAGATGCGGTGCGGATGAAAAGTATTTACCGCCCTCCAGACGGCGCGATCTTCTCGCCTATAACATGCGTTGCTGATCAAGGTCCAACAGCTTGGACGGGAAGCCGCGGTGAGAAGCGGGGCGAACAGCCAAAAAGACGCTTGATGGGGCGAAGGCTGTGCGCGACGCGGGCGCTTCTACTTTTCTTGAGAATCGGAAAATGCCCAGCCTCATTTCTTATTCGCAAGAGAAGCACTCGCACATTTGTCGAAAAATCCTCTTATTCACTGCGGCTTGCATTGGCTCGGGCGTTGGTTAGTAGCTCGGTGAGAGCTCGAGAAGGAGGGTGCAAGATGAACAAGCACTTTGGGTAGAGGACTCATCGTCGGCGGCGCGTTTGCGCTGGCGATAACCTGGGTTGCGATTGCCGACGCACTTGCCGAAGGCGGGCTAGCGCTCTTCGCTAGCGGAGTTTTCGGCCTTGCCGCCGGACTATGCATCGGCGGCTTGATTGCCGCAAATTTCGCGATGCTGGCTTTTGAAGCCAAGAAGCAGGACGTGAAAGCCGCGCCTCCGGAAGAGCTCCAGGCAGCAGCGTAGCGCGCGCGGGCGCGTTGGAGCGGCAACTTTTTGCGTTGGCAACAAAGCCACCGCTCCCGGACCCGCGGAAAACTTTCGCGGCACTCTCAGGTGCCGAACATCGGCATGCGCGCGTCCGCGCCGTGAATACTGCACTCCTCGAGAAAAATTTTGTGAATCTCGGGGTTTTGATCTTCGTATTCGATTTGCGCGCCGCCCTTCTTTACATCCTCACCCGTGTCCTTGAGGTCTTCGACTTTGAACTTGAACCCCCAGGGCTTTAACGCCAGATAACGCGCCGGCTCGGCCCCTGGGTTGAAGTGCTGGTGCCACCATTGCATCGGCGGCACGAACATGCTCATCCGCCCCCACTCAACCCGTCGCTTCGAACCGTATTCGCCTTCCGGCCACAAATACGAGTAACCATAGCCGGTGAGCATCACGATATGGGCTCCGGCGCCATGCCGGTGCGCCTTCTTATATTTGCCCACCGGAAACTCCGACAGGTGCGCGCTCATGGTGTTGTCGACGAACTCGAACAGTGTCGTGCGATTGTCGCCGCCCCGCTCTTTGTAATCTTTGGGCTGAAATCCCCAAAGATCGGCGATGAAGTTCGACTCCCACACCCGGCCGCGTTTCACCTCCGGAATGTACCGCCCGCCCTTGCCCCACTCGTCCGCGCCGCCGCTGTAGCGGTCGGAAAAGACGAACGGATTGTTGAAGATGTAATCAAGGTTACGATAGCGATTGACGATAACAGGGGCATCGGTGAGAGAAATCATGCGCACCGGCTTGTCACCCTGCGCGTTGAAGTGTTGATGCCAGGTGTTGAGAGGAGTGGAAAAGAGGCTGCCCCTTTGCCACTCCAGCGTATGCTTCTTGCCGCCCTCGTTCCATATGGTCGTGGCGCCTTGGCCGTCGAGTATAAACACCGCCTTTTCATACATATGGCGAATCGGCTTTAGCTGGCCGCCCGGCGCAATCTCTTCGATCAGAATATCGCAGGTACCGCCCGCGCCATCCATATTGACGAATGCCGCTTTGCCGCCCGTGCGGGCCCAGTGCTCCAGTTTGAGCTTCAACAGATCCGGAATAATGAAATCTTTGTAGACCGGGATCTCTTCCCACTCTTGATAGATCTCGTAGGGGCTCTT
>DATACQ010000149.1:0-18227 GCA_036258955.1 Binatia bacterium | reverse complement strand
CGCCGCGCCCAGAGAAAGCGAGCCCACGTCCCCCATGAACATTTGCGCCGGATAGGCATTGAACCAGAGAAAACCCAGACCCGCCGCGACCATGGCGGCGCAGAAAACGCTGAGTTCACCGACGCCGGCTACATAGGGAATCTGGAGATAGTCCGCCAAGGCGCGATGGCCTGTCACATACGCGATCACGGCGTAAGTTCCGGCTGAAATCATCACGGGACCAATGGCTAGCCCATCCAGGCCATCGGTGAGATTGACTGCGTTGGAGGCGCCGACGATCACCAGTGCGGCGAATGGAATGTAGTAAATGCCAAGATCGGGATGAAAGTTTTTGACGAAAGGTATGCCGATCTCGGTGCTGAATCTCGGCAAATAGTAGAGTGCCCCGGCCACGGCCAGGCCGATACTGAACTGCGCCGCGAGCTTGGCTCCGGCGCCGAGCCCCTTGCTGCTTTTCTTTGACAGTTTCAAATAGTCATCGATGAATCCCACGGCGCCGAAACCTATGGTGCCAAGCAAGGCGAGTATCACGTAGCGATTGGCGAGATCCGCGAGAAGCAGCGTGGCGAGCGACAATGCCAAAAGAATCAGCGCGCCGCCCATTGTCGGTGTGCCCGCCTTAACCGCGTGAGAGGCCGGACCGTCGTCGCGGATGTGTTGGCCGATCTGCTTGCGCGTAAGCGCTCGTATGAGCCAGGGACCGGCAATAAAGGAGACGAGCAGTGCCAAGAGTGCAGCCATCGCGGCGCGAAAGGTGATGTAGCGGAAAACGTTAAATCCGGAGTAAGTGGTGTGGAGGGAGAATAAGAAATGGTAGAGCACCGGCTTCTCCTAGCCCTTAACAGGCTGCTGAAAAAGACCCATATGCTTCGTCAAGCCAAGTGAAAACCGTTAGGAGCCCTTCGAGGACGCTGAGGGCGAACGGAAAACCTGCCGAATTGCTGATCGCTCTTCCGTTCGTCATGAGCCAACCTGTCCTGAGCGCGGTCGAAGGAAACCATGAGCGGAGTTTTCACAGAGACTGTACTCGCACTCAATCGGCTCGCAGCGCACCTGGAGTAGTGGAATAGCTGTGTGTTGGAGCGACGAGCTAAGGCGCCAATACTCCAATATCCCATCACTCCAACACTCCACTTTTTAGCGGCCGAGCCTTCAACTCGCTCAAAACCTTCTCCATCCGCATGCCTCGTGATCCTTTGATCAGCAGCGAGTCGCCTTTTTTGATATGGCTTCTCAGTTGCCGCGCAATGTCCCGATGATCTTTGCCGATGATAACCCGATCACCATTCATGCCACCGCTGAGCGCGCCCGTTTTGACAGCGGCTGCTTGCCGGCCCAACAGATAAAGCCGGTGGATGCGCATTTTTGCCACCCGCTTGCCAAGTTCCTGGTGCTCCCGGCTCGTCGCTTTCCCGAGCTCGAACATGTCACCCAGTACGGCAATCTTTTCACCGCCACCGTTTAAGGCGGCGAGTGTATTGACCGCTGCCGCCATCGAAGCTGGATTGGCGTTGTAGGCATCATTGATCACTGCCGCACCGCGCCACGTGTGCGCTTGCATGCGCATGGCGAAAGGTTGAGATTTTTGCAGGCCTCGCCGGACAGCCGCGACACTTACGCCGGCAAGCAACGCCAAGGCTGCGGCGCCGACGGCGTTCGTGACATTGTGCTGCCCGAGGTAACGCAGGGTAATGCGGCACCGTCGCTTGCCGAACCGCAAAGCAAAACGCGCCCCTTGCGGCCCGAGAGTCTGAACCGCTTCGGCGCGCACCGTGCCGCCTTGGCCGTAGCCAATCTTTCGCCCTTTAAATGCCGCTCCCAAGCGCCGCACCCTCGGGTCATCCATATTCACCGCGATGGCGCCGCCTGGCCGCAGATTGCGGAAGAGTGCGCCCTTCTCCCGAGCCACACCGGCCAAACTAGTCAAGCCTTCAAGATGCGCGGCCGCAACGGCGGTAATGATGCCAAAGTCCGGCGCGGCGATCTCGGCCAGCCTTTGAATTTCTCCCGGGCGATTCGTCCCGAGTTCAACAACGGCGACTTTGTGGGACGGGCGCAATCCAAGTAGAGTCAGCGGCAGGCCCACGAGATTGTTGAAATTTCCCTGAGTTTTGAGAATCTTGCCGCGCAATTTTTGGCCATTCAAGATCGCTTCTTCAAGAATCGCCGCCACCATTTCCTTGGTAGTGGTTTTTCCATTGGATCCAGTGATGGCGAAGACCTTAGGCGCTAATTTCTTGCGCCGGTAATGCGCTAAATCGCCGAGCGCTTTGAGTGTATTCTCCACCCGCACCGTAGTGACCCCGGACGGAACCATACCGGCGATTTCTTGGTGAACAATTGCGCAAGCGGCGCCACGCTTGAAAGCATCGGCAACGAAGCGATGACCATCCAAGCGCTCGCCTTTCAGCGCTACAAAAATCGATCCCCTCTTAGCCATGGCCGAATCAGTGATGATTTCACCAAAGGCGCGCTTCTTTCCGGCCTGCGCGATGGCGCCGCCAGTAGCGGCGAGGATCTCATCTATCGTCCAGGACATGCTTGATAATCCCGTTCAATGTTCAAAGTTCAATGTTCAACGCTATTGATTCGGGACGGACCTTAATCTTGAACGTGAAATCTGCACATTGGACGTTGTAAAATCGTTTCAAAGCTCAAGGTCTATTATCTCGATCCGAAACTTTGAACCTTGAACGTTGAACCGGCTTTATAGCCGCGCTAATTCCTCCCGCGCTACTTCACGATCGTCGAAATGAGTCTTTTCTGTGCCGATGATCTGATAGTCCTCATGCCCTTTGCCGGCAATCAACACCACATCGCCGGGCCGTGCCGAAGCGAGGGCAATCCGAATTGCTGCGCGGCGGTCCGCCTCGACGTAGTAACCGTTTTCGCTTTCGAGTTTGCTGTTTTCAGTGCCGGCTTTGAATGCCGGAACGCTCGCCTTGCCCGCACAGCGCAAGCCGCCTTCGATCTCGGCGATGATGCTTCCCGGTTCCTCGGTGCGCGGGTTATCCGAAGTGACAATCGCGATGTCGCTGAGCCGGGCGGCGATTTCGCCCATGACCGGACGCTTGCCGCGGTCTCGGTCGCCGCCGCAACCGAATACGGCAAAAACCCGACGTTGCGCCAGCGGCCGAACTGTGGCAAGAACCTTTTCCAGCGCGTCAGGTGTATGCGCATAGTCCACGAGCACTGAAAAGCCGCGTCCGTTTTCTACTTTCTCCAATCGGCCCGGCACGGTCGTGAGACTTCGGATGCCTGCGGCGATAACATCGCTCGGCAGCCCCAACGCACATCCCACCGCAGTCGCTCCGAGGATGTTCTGCAAATTAGCCGCTCCGATCATTGCCGAAGAAAACTCCAGAGCGCGCCCCTTGACGGAAATCTGGCCCCGGATACCGGTCACGTCACTCAGAACCTGCACCGGGTGCACGTCGCAATGAGAATCCTCGCCGTAGGTCCAGACGTCCACATCGGTGGCGTTAAGCATCTTTACGAGTTCGGCGCCGCGCGGGTCCCCGGCGTAAACAATCGCGCTCCGTTTGGGCTTGGCGCTGTGGGCGAGATGGTCGGTGAAGAGCTTGCTCTTGGCTGCGAAGTAATCATCCATGTCCGCGTGATAATCAAGGTGATCTCGGGAGAGATTTGTAAATAAGGCCGCGTCGAATTGCAGGCCGCGCACCCGTTCTTGGGCCAGCGCATGCGATGACACTTCCAATACACCGGCTCGTGCGCCGCGGTGCAACATCTCGGACAGCAAACGTTGCAGGTCAAGAGATTCCGGCGTGGTGTGATGCGATGGAAGCTCCTGTCCCGCGTACCGATAATTGATCGTGCCGATGACGCCCGGCGCCATCCGCGCCACCGCGAGGATCGCTTCGATGAGATAGCTGCAAGTGGTTTTACCGTTGGTTCCAGTAATGCCGACGAGCTTGAGAGCCCGGCTCGGTTCGCCGTAAAAATGTGCGGACCACAATGCCATGGTGCGCCGGACATCAGGGACACGAATCACGACCGTCGCCCCTGGCGACCGCACGGCTCGCCCCACCACCAGCGCTGCCGCGCCTCTGCCGGCTGCCTCCTCAACAAACTCGTGGCCGTCCCACTTTTCCCCGCGAATGGCAAAAAAAACGAAGCCTCGTTCCACCTGGCGCGAGTCGTACGCCAAGCCTTTGATCTCGCGCTCTCCATCGCCGTCGACGGCTTCGATCTTGTCCAGTGCCAGCAACTCGCGAAGGCGCATCGCTTCAACCTTGAAGATTCAGGATCAATTCCTGGTTTTCGTTCCAAACCGCTCCTGGAAGTGGCTGCTGCTTAATGACATGCCCATGCCCGTGCATGCGCACTTTCACTTTTACGGCCCGCGCTTTCTCCACGGCCTCGCGCAAACTAAGGCCGAGGAAGTCGGGCACTCGGTGATTGCCGTCCTCGTTTGAAGCACCTGCCTTGCTTGGCACCCGATGCAGCAATGGCTCCGGGCTGTTTTTTGCCAGCGGCACGAGGTCAGGATTGCGCGGCGCAACGGCGAGATGACGCAGCGCGCCACGGGCAATGTTGCCGAAAGCCGGCGCGGCGACGACTCCGCCGTAGACGCTCGCCTCCGGCTCGTCGATCATCACCATCAGCACGAGCCGTGGCTCGTCGGCGGGCACGAAGCCGACGAACGATGCCACGCGCTTCTTCGAATAACCGCCATGCACGGGATCAGCCTTCTGTGCGGTGCCGGTTTTTCCCGCTACGTCAAAGCCTTCCACACTGGCCAGTGTGCCGGTGCCGCCTTCCCTGGTAACTTCTTTCAGCATCGTCGCCAATTCGCGCGCCGTCTTTTGCGAGATCACCCGGCGCACGACATGGGGCTGGTTGGTGAACAGCACTTCGCCCTTCGGCCCGGTGATTCGCTGCGCTACGTACGGCCGCATCAGAAAACCGCCGTTTGCCACCGCCCCGTAAGCCATGGCCATTTGCAGGGGCGTCGCGGAGATTCCCTGGCCGAAGGCATGCGTGGCGAGATCAATCGCCGCCCAAGCATCATGATGACGCAAAATTCCCGGCACTTCACCCGGCATGTCAACGCCCGTAACTTTCCCAAACCCGAACTTCTCGATGTAACGGAAGTAACGTTCTTTCTTGAGCTTTTCCGCTACTTTTGTAAAACAAATATTGCTCGAAACCTGGAGAACCTTCGAGAAAGGGAGCCAGCCATACGGGTGCGTGTCGTGAATGATCTTGCCGGCAAACGGATATTTCCCCATTTCGCAATAAAACACGTCGTCTTTCCCAATGACGCCTTCCTCCAACGCGGCCGCGGCAAGAACAGTTTTGAAGGTCGAGCCCGGTTCGAAGCTGTCGGTGATGGCGCGGTTACGCGCCCGTTCCTTGCCCTGTTTGGAAAACACATTGGGATTGAAAGTAGGATAATTGGCGAGCGCCAGCAGCTCGCCGGTGAAGGGCTCCACGACGATAGCGACACCCGCCTTCGCGCGATGTTTGGCGATCGCGCCTTCCAGCTCTTTTTCCGCCAGATGTTGAATCGCGCTGTCTAACGTCAGGTGGAGATCCGCGCCGGGGGGAATCCGCAGCTCTTCGACGCCCTGGACTAGAACGCTGCGTCTCTTGGCATCAAACTCAATGAGCGACGAGCCTGATTCGCCCCGGATGTAATCGTTGTAGTGGAGCTCCAGCCCTTCGAGGCCTTCCGAGTCTCGATTGACGAATCCGATGACCTGGCCGGCAATTTGCCCCTGGGGATAGAACCGATTGGGTTCAACGGACATTTCTAGGCCGCGCGCGCCCAGCTGCTCAATTTGCTCCGCTTGCTGGGGCGTAACCTGCCGCTTGATCCAGACAAAAGACTTCTCCGACCCGAGATTCTTCCGCACGTCAGCAGGATTTAAATGCAAGATTCTTGCAAGCTCGCGCGCCACGTTGTCTTTGTCCCGTACCCGGCGTGGATGTACGCCGACGGAATGAGCTACAAGGCTCACCGCGAGAGATTCGCCGGCCCGATCCAAAACCGCGCCACGCTTCGGCGGCGAGGTCATTTTTTTGAGATGCTGCCCCTCTGCGAGCCGCAGCAGCTCCGGACCGCGCAACACCTGCAGTTGAAACGCTCGACCTAGCACGGCGGCAAAGAGGATCAGAAACACTATCTTCGCCACTGCCAAGCGAAATTTTACCTCTTTAAGTGAGCGTCTCATGGCAGCACAATCACCTGACCCTTTTCCGGCGGGCGCAATCCCAAACGCTGTCGGGCCATCGCTTCCACTCGTTCAGGTGAAGTCAATGTTGCGAGTTCCAGCTTCAGCTCGCGCTGCTCCTGTTCCAGCCGCTGTTGCAGCTTGGTGGTTGCCGACAAGGCGTAACCCTGATTGAGGACCTGCAAGCGCAGCCAAACATAAAGCAACGCGACCGATGCAAGACATAGGAACGCGAGACTATGATGCAAGACGCGCCGCCTGCGCTCCCACCGCGCCACCCGATCGACTCGGGGTTTCTTGAGCGGGCTGAGCTGGGCAGCTTGGCTGCGTCTCGCAATGGCCATGTTGTCGTTTCAATTCAAACCGGAACCGCGCTGTTTAATCTGCTTTGCGATTCACATCCCGTGTTTAGCATTTTGCATTTTGCGTTTGATTTTCCCAACCGGCGGCTAGATTTTTTCTATGGCGCGCAGCTTTGCGGAACGCGCGCGTGGGTTCATCTGACATTCCGTTGCGGAGGGCGTCACGGCGCCCCTTGTTACCAGCTTCCCCTTGCGGCTCCAGCCGCAACTGCATATCGGTGTGCGCGGTGGGCAAATGCACGAACGGGTCCATTTGCGGAACGCCGATTTTACCAGCCGGTCCTCGAGCGAATGAAACGAAATCACGACCAGGCGAGCCCCGGGAGCCAATAACTCGTGGCCGGTTTCCAAAAAAAGCTGGAGCTGCTCGAGCTCTCGGTTGACGGCGATTCGCAGCGCCTGAAAGGATTGCGTCGCTGGATGGCGTTCACGGCCGCGGCCGCCTTTCGCCTGCCCGATCAACGCCGCAAGCTCGTCGGTCCTCTCAATCGGCCGTCGCTCGCGCGCCGCGATGATCGCCGCGGCGATGCGACGGGCGCTAGGCTCTTCGCCGTAGTTTCTGAAGATACGTTCCAACTCTGCCGCGGAGGAGCGATTGATGATTTCAAACGCATGCAACGATTGACGCCGATCCATGCGCATGTCCAATCGTCCAGACAAACGAAAACTAAAGCCGCGCTCCGCTGTATCGAGCTGGTGGGATGAAACACCTAAATCCAGCACCGCTCCGTCCACGGCATTCCAACCCAGCTCGCTCAATATTTCTTTTGCTGCGGCGAAACTCGCCTGTCTTGAAATAAAGCGGTCGCCGTACGGTCTCAGCCGAGCGCGCGCCGCCGCCAGCGCTTCCTCATCTAAATCCAGCCCCAATACTCGGCCGCTGGGGCTGCTTTCTAATAAAATTTTCTCTGCGTGACCCCCCGCACCGAGGGTTCCATCGAGATAACGCTTGCCGGGTTGCGGCCGGAGAAACTCCCCCACCTCTCTGGCAAGCACGGAGACGTGCGTGAACGCCATTTAGTGACTGGTTCCATCTCCCTCCCAATCGTCGTCGAAACTTTCGATAGCATCCTCCAGGGAGGTGTATTCTTCGAACACGCGGTCCATTCCCACGACCTTGAAAATATCCCGGAGAAACGGACTCATCCCGGCAAGCTTGAGATCACCATTGAGATTTCTCAGAAGCTTCAAGCGCTCGATCAACACGCCGATGCTGAGATAGTTGATGTGATCCACCGATTTGAGATTGATGACGACTTTTGTGCGCTCTTTTTCAATCAACGATCCGATGGTGTCCTTGATGCGAATCATTTCACGAAAGTCGATATCGCCGGCGACGTCTATCACCGAAATATCTTGAATCGGTTTGCGCGCTAACATTCCTCGTTCTCCTTTCGTCGGCTCGAAGATCATTTCGTCGCTCGTTGATTAAAAACCCAAGTTGCCGAAAGACTCAGGATTCTGCGTAAACTTCTCCTCCGCATCCGCGAAGACCTTATTCCACGTCTCCTGATCCCAAATACGAAATTTTTCCACCGCCGAAACCAGAACGACGTCGCGTTTCAGATCTGCGTGTTTTCTCAAAATCGGGGGAATCAAAATGCGCCATTGGCTGTCCACAGCGCATTCGTGGGCGCGTCCCAGGTAGTAAGTCTCAAAACTCTGCACTTCTGGATCGAATCGCGACCTGCCGAGAATCTTTTGTTCGAGGCGCTGCCACTCATCCAGCGGATAAACGTCGAGGCAACGTGCCCCCAGAGTGGTGAAATTCGTGATCATTAGCCGGTTGTCGCCTTTGCCGCTAAGTTCGTCGCGAAACTTTGAAGGCAAGCTCAAGCGCCCTTTGCCATCCAGTGTGTGTTCATAGCTGCCACGAAACATCGCTTGGCCCAAAAAAATCCGCTAAAGACCACTTCATTCCACTTAGAGCCAAACTTATAACTTCTCGAGGTATGACTGTCAACATAAATTTAAGAATTTAAAAGATTTTTTTAATTTTTTTGCGTCAAATTCTTGACGTGTTTTGTAAAGAAATTTATCAAGAACTTGCTGTAAGCCACAACAAACACTGCATGACGTTACTTCGGACGGAATGGAGCGGTCGGATTGCTCGTCGAGTGAGTCGGCGGTTTTTTCGGAAAGATTCAGCAGCCAGGGATAATCTGTGGGCTAAAGTGGATCGGTAAGCCGGATTCTGTGACGGCTCCCAACGAGAACCGTAGCGATCATTCATCTTGCCGCGCGATTGCTCGCGCGATCGAGCGACCTTACCCGAGGGGTTTGGGCGGACCACCCACCCTCCTATTCGGTCTTGCTCCGGGTAGGGTTTACCATGCGCCCATCATCACTGATGGACCGGTGAGCTCTTACCTCGCCTTTTCAACCTTACCCTCCGCCGTAGGCAGAGGGCGGTATGTTTTCTGTGGTACTTTCCCCCGATTGCTCGGGGCCGCCGTTAGCGGCTACCCTGTCCTGTGGAGTCCGGACTTTCCTCCCTCTGAGAGGGCGATCGCTTGATCCACTTTAGCCCGGATGAGTTCTAGTGCAGGCTTCATCGATGCCGCGATTAGCAAGTCTGTCGGCAAGCTGATTCGCCTCACGCCGCACATGAACAATAGTATAGCGATCAAACTGATTCAGTAAAGCGCGCGCGCGATTGTGCAACAACTGGAGCTTCGGATCACGGACCCGATATGTGCCGTTCAGTTGTCGTACCATAAGCTCGGAATCGCTCTGCACCCGAATGTTTCTATGGCCCAGTGCAAGCACAGCCTCAAGCCCCATGAGTAAGGCTTCGTACTCCGCGACATTGTTGGTAGATCGCCCCAGATACCAGCTCAGTTCCTTTACGGTCACGCCGTTTTCGTCCAAGATGGCAGCGCCGCAGCCCGCTTTTCCGGGATTACCGCGCGCAGCGCCATCGACCATCAAAAGCCATTCTGGTTGTCTCGGCATAAGATCTAAGCCGATCGGCTAAACGGGAGGCGCAATCCGCCACAGCGCACGACTTGCCGTTGGCGAGTTAAGGAGAGGGGAAAAATGCTGCAAATAACCAGAGTCGTTCAGCGCGTTGCCTTACCTAAGGTACTAACTATCGTAGCCGCCGAGCAAGATGCCGGTGCTCCTGCTTGCGAGCCTGCTCTCAAGCGAGCTTGGCAACTTCTTCGCCGGGTTTATAGTAGAGAATCCGTTGGCAGCTCGAGCAGAAATGGACTTTGTCGTTTCTAATGATTTCGTTCCACAACTGCGGCGGAATGTTCATGTAACAACCCTGGCAAATCCCTCCGGTCACCTCTACCACGGCGGTGCCGCCGCGCCGCGAGAAAATCATCTCGTAACGGGAGATGATATCTTTCGCGAGTTTCGCTGCAATGGCCTGGCGCCGAGCCGCCGCTTCCGAGACCGCCTGGTCAAGGCCGGTGAGCTGTGCGTTCAATTCCGCCTGACTGCGTTCCCAATCCGCCTGCAAAGCCGTAACCTCTTCCTGTTTTATCTGGATCACGGCCCTGGCGCGCTCGGCATCCTCCATAAGCTTGATCAACTCTTCCTCGCGCTCGCTGTTGCTTTGTTTGATGAGATCGATTTCGCGCTGTAATGCCGAAAGCTCCTTGGAGTTTTTGATGCGGTTCATGCGCATTCGCCGGTCCGCTGCCTTCTTGCTTTCCTCTTGTAGAATTCGCTCCTTCTCTTGACGTTGTTTTTCGGATTCGGCGAGGGCCGACGTAAGCTTCTCGATTTCTTCTTTTCTGGCTTGGATCTCGCGTTGTTTGGTCTTCAATTCACCCAGCAAGTTTTGCTTTTTACCCTGATGCTGCTTGATTTCTCGATCGACAGTTTGTAACGACGCGAGAATTTCAATTTGCGCGCTCAATTTTTTCTCCTTCCCAAAACGTCTCTGTTAAAGTTCATTTCGTGGTGCGCTCGAAAACATGGATGTGCTGCCCTAGGCCACGCGCGGTGTAAACGGAGCCAGGCAAACTCCCACCCGGAGCCCGCCCGTCGCTCTCTGTACGTCCATGCCTCTGTTCTCGAATCTGCCGAGTGCGGGCAGCCGAAGCATCGACTCTGTTCAGCACGGGTCGGGGCAAAAAAAAATGCACCCGTATGGGTGCATTTTTGCGTCCTCGATCACCAGTGCGAATATAGGATTATTCCGAGCCTGAACACTCCGCAAAAAACTCCTGAATCCTTTTTGTACCGCGATTCAGCAGCCATGTCAAAGCCAAGCGAGAGTGAACGGAAGCGCCGCCTGATTGTGGCGCTTGCCGAGCGGATATTTTTGCGCGATACCGTCCCGCGCTCCTACAGCGCCATTTTCCCGGGATTCATGATGTTGTTTGGATCGAGATTTCTCTTGATTGCTCTCAGAACGTCCAGTCCGTAACCAAGTTCCGCCGCCATCAGCGGCGCGAGTTTGATTCCGACCCCGTGGGTATACTCCATGGATCCGCCCATGTGCTGAACGAGCCGGAGCAATTCCTCAACCGTTTCTTCCAACACCAACTGCCCGTCCGGACCCTGGTGATTTTCACTAGAGCTTTCGATTATCAGAGGCATTGAAAAAAGCTCCGGTTGGATCCATAGGCCGCTTTCATGCAAGCGTACGCCGCGCCGTTCGATCAACTCGATGGCGGCCTTTCTAAACGCCAAGACTTTCGACGCGGGAAGAGCCACGTGAATCCAATCGCGATAGACACCCCCCTTACCCCGTTCCCGGCGCTCGCGGCGGTTGCTGAGAAAACGCCGTGCAATCGCGTGGCGCTCGCGCCAAAAGCGCTCGGCCTCCGCTTGCGGCAGCGCGCTGGCCCCCAGCGACAAGCACACCGAAAGGGCGCGCTCCCCCTCGGCCAAGGTCCTTTCTTTTATTCCCTCGAATCCCAAGTAGAGCAGAGCGCCGCCGTCATAATCTGAATCGCCGAAGTCGAGCAGTGCCGGCCGCAAACCCTGAAGAAACATTTTCTGGATCGCGCGGTAGCCGGTTTCGAAGTTTGCGAAATGGAGCGCATGCAGCAAACGTGTTTCGGGTTGAGGGAAGATCCTGATGCTCGCCTCAGTGATGATTCCGAAGCAACCCTCGCTGCCGATAAGAAGCGCGTTGAGATTGATGCCCGCGGACGATTTTTCCACCGCTCGCGTACGCAGGATTTCGCCATTAGGCAATACCGCTTCGAGCCCCAAAACCTGGGCGCCCATCGAGCCGTACGCGCCCGCGCGGTATCCCACGCTGTTGGTAGCGATGGCTCCACCTAGGGTCGCAACAGGCACGGTCCAGGGGTCGTGACCCAAGATAAATCCTTCTTCATTCAAGCGCTGGTCGAGCCTTTCCAGGACAATCCCCGATTGGGCCCGGGCCGATCGCGCCTCGATATCAATTTCGATGATCCGGTTCATGGCGCGCAGATCGACAATGATGCTCGGCCGAATCGACAATGCGCCACCCATCAAACCTGAACCGCCGCCATAAGGGACCAACGGAGTTTTTTCCGCGTTTGCCAAGTTAACGATTCTGCGAACTTCCTCGGTGCATGCAGGCATCACCGCACAAAGGGGCGCCGCCGACGGCGGCTCGCGCTTGGGGTGCAAACGCCCGGCGCTCAGCGCATCCCACGACAGCTCCTCAAGTCGCTCCGGATCAATAATGACCCGTGCTGGATCTACTGCTTGTTTCAGTTTTGAAACGATATCGCCCATGGCACTTCCTGCACTTCTCCCGACCGGCTTACCTTGGCGTAGAGGACTATACCGCAATCAGAGAAGCCGAGGAAGGAATGCGCTTCAGGGGAACCCAACGAGCGAGAATGATAGATGGAGCAGAGGAGTGAAACCAGCGATATTTCAGCTTTCCGCTTTCGCTTTCGAAACTAGTAGCCCTCGATGACGCAACTCTCGTTGGCATCAGTGCAGATCGAGTTCGCCGTTTCGAGAGGAATTTTGTGAGTTCCACTGATGTGATCGAGAAAACCCACCCGGCTGACAAATCCGACATGATGCATGTGGCAGTAATAGGGCTCGCTGGTCACAATCGCAGCCGGAAGGGAATACGGATCGTGCGACGAAGGTGTGATGATAATTATTGAGCGCGGGTTATGGCCGTAATGATAGTAGTGCCAAGGATAATAACGCAACGGGTAGTGCGGCGCCGCCGGCACCGCGGGTGTCCAAGATCTTTGAATCGTTCTCGCTCGCACGGTGCCGTTCAAAGTTCCCTCGGCTCGACGCTGAGACCCCTTGGGGCCGCCCGCTAGAGCATGCCCCGCAATGGACAGGCACATTACCAGGAGTGTTGTAAGTACGAGATTCCGTTTCATTAAAGCCTCCCGGATTGGGTTTGAGGTTCAAGGTAAAACAGGCGCCACAAACCCCACCTTCTTAGACGTTTGGACCCGTTGTTTTAACATAGCCCGCCTGGAGCGAGGTTGAAACTCCGCGCCTGAACGGCTGCCCGTATCATGATTTTTAACTTGAACCCTTGAACTTGAACCTCTTCAACAGTGTTAGTTTGCTTGCAAATCCGGCGCGGGCTAAGGTGAGCCGTTACCTGCCATGCTCGCCATACTGCTCGCGCTCTTCGGCTCATTCTGGTTCGCATTTTCTATGGTTTGCATCAATCGCGGCGTGCTTTCCATCGACCACTTCCGCGGCTTGCTCGCTAATCTCGGAGCCAATACTCTATTCATCTGGATCTATACGCTTCTGTTTGTCGATGACATCGATCTCTGGCGCCCCATCAATTTAGTCTTTGTCGGGGTTGGCATCTTTGTTCCAGGCGTGGCGCGCTTCTTCATTTTCAAAGGGATGGAACGCCTGGGAGCTCCGATCAGCTCCTGCTTGACGAATAGCGGGCCACTTTTTGCGATCTTGATCGCCGTCATATTTTTGGGCGAACAGCCGACCATCACCAATATTCTTGGCGCTTTTTCGATCGTTGGCGGCATCGTGGCACTCTCATGGAAAGGGGCCAGCAAGACGTGGCGCACCCGAGATCTGATCTTCCCGATCATCGCCGCTTTCCTATTCGCCGCACGGGACAATTTAGTGCGCTTTGCCGTGATCCAAGTTCCCTCGCCGGTCGTGGCCGCCGCGATAGCATCTCTGACGTCGTTCATGACCATGCTGTTTGCCTACCTCGCGTTCGGCGAGAAAAAGCCGCTCCCGCCGAACGCAAGCCGTGGTCTGCGCTATTTCGCGATCTCCGGCTTCATGAATTTTCTTTCTTATCTGTTGACCTACACCGCCCTAAGCCTCGAGCGGGTTTCGATTATCTCGCCGCTAGTGAACGGCTCTTCGCTGTTTGTGCTGCCGCTAACGGCGCTTTTTCTTAAAGATGTCGAGAAGCTCACGGCGCGCAAGATCGGCGCGACGGCACTGGTGATCTTGGGAGTGTTTTTGATCGCCTGGGAGAAGCTTTAGCAGGCTGCTGCCTTGGCAAAAGGCTAAGCGCTAAGCGTTCCACGATCCTGGCTCTCTGCTCGGTGCGCTTTTGCCCATTGCGCTTTGCGCGTTGCTCAGTGCATGGTGGGACCGGAGTCGTCGTCTTTCCCGCCGGGATAGAGCTTGAAGCGCCGCTTCAGGCGTTCCAGTCGCCTGCGGTCCTGATACAGCTTCCACTGATCCCAGGGATTGTAGAGCCGCCAACGCTCGGCACGATTGCCGCTGCGTAAGTAGATATAACCGAACAACATCCCGCCGAGATGCGCCAAATGAGCGATACCGCTCTGCCCGGAAGCCAGAGAAGAGTAGAGAGCTATGGCGCCGATGATCAGTACGAAATATTTCATCTTCATGGGGAAGAGAAAATAAAAATAAATGATCTGATTGGGATAGAGCACACCGTAGGCGAGCAAAATTCCGTAGATGCCGGCAGAGGCGCCGATACTCGGCGCCATCTGTCCGGGCGCCAGCAAAACGTTGAGAATGGCGCCACCCACAACGGAGACAAAATAGTATTTCAAAAAGAACTCGCTCCCCCAGCGCCGCTCCAGGTCGCAACCGAACATCCAGAGCGCCAGCATGTTGAAGAGCAGATGCAGCAATCCGCCGTGAAAAAACTGATACGTGAAAAGTTGCCAGAGATAAAATTCTTGCCAAACCAAGTAAGGCACCAGGCCGAACAGCATGACCACCGCGTGCGGCAGCACGAGCTGCAAAACGAAAACGGCGATATTGGCGATCAACAAAAACTTCACCACTGGCGTGACCGTGCCGCCGCCAAAACCAAATGTCTGCGTCTGGTACAACATGTTTTTAGCTTAACCGCTGGGTAGGTTAATTGAAAGCGCGGCAAGACTCACTTGTTCGGACCGTTGCACCCTCAAGGCGGCGCGCGAAGGGGTCGGGAGTCCTAATCCCAAAGACTCCCGACCCCTTATTACTTACACCGGCGGCTTTCAGCCGCCTAAATACGCCTGGCGCACCAGATCGTTGCCGGCCAATTCCTCGGCAGTGCCCTCAAGAATAACGGATCCTGTTTCGAGTACGTAACCGCGGTGAGAAATCGCCAGCGCCATGCTTGCGTTTTGCTCGACCAGCAACACGGTTACGCCATCGCGGTTGATAGAGCGAATAGTTTCCAGTATCTGCTCGACGATCTTCGGCGCCAGTCCCATGGATGGTTCGTCGAGAAGCAAGAGTTTGGGTCTGGTCATGAGCGCGCGACCGATCGCTAGCATCTGCTGCTCGCCTCCCGACAGTGTGCCTGCGTACTGGTTGTATCGTTCCTTTAGTCTGGGAAAGATCGAAAAAACATAATCGATATCCTCTGAGACGGCGCTTTTTGCGCGGGTGAAACCGCCCACTTCCAGATTCTCGCGCACCGTGAAGCGCGGAAAGACTTTTCGTCCTTCGGGTACATGCGCCACCCCACGACGCACGATGTCATGCGGTCCCATGCTTTCCAAAGCGTCGCCTTCCAACTCCACCTTTCCTCGTCGCGCTCGCAGCAGGCCCGAAAGTGTCTTCAACGTCGTGGTTTTCCCGGCGCCGTTGGCGCCGAGCAGAGTTACCAGCTCGCCGGTGGCTACCGAAAACGAGACGCCTTTGAGCGCGTGAATAGCGTCGTAGTATACGTGGATGTTATTGACGTTGAGCATGCTCAGCCCACTTGCCCTGGCCGAGGTAGGCTTCTATCACCCGGGGATTCTCGCGCACCTCGTCGGGCGGGCCTTCGGCGATTTTTTCACCATAGTCCAAGACGTGGACGCGATGCGAGATTCCCATAACAACCCGCATGTTGTGCTCGATCAGCAGTATCGCCTTGACACACGAACCCATGAGCTCTCTACACAGATGCATCAGTGCGTGCGCTTCTCGGGCGTTCATGCCTGCGGTGGGTTCGTCGAGCAGCAGTATTTCCGGGTCTGCCGCCAATGCTCGCGCGATCTCGAGTCGGCGTTGATCGCCGTAGGAAAGCTGTCGAGCCCATTCGTCTTCGCGCCCGAGCAGACCCGTAAGCTCGATCAAGGCCTGCGCCCGCTGGCTGGCCTGCGCTTCGCGCAACCGGCCGCTTCGCGCGCCGAGCAGAATTTCACTTACCCGAATCTTTAACCGGGAGTGCATGCCGACGAGAATGTTTTCTCGGACGGTCATATTGCCGAAGAGACGGATATTCTGAAAAGTTCTACTGATGCCGGCTGCCGTGATCTTGTCCGGCTTCAGCCCGATTAGCGAACGGTCCTGGAAACGAATTTCGCCGAGGTCGGGCGGATAGAGCCCGGTTAGAATGTTGAACAAGGTCGTTTTACCGGCACCATTGGGACCGATCAGCGACGCAATCATGCCTTCATCGAGATCGAGATTCACCCGTGAGAGCGCTTGTAAGCCGCCAAAGCGTTTTGAAACGTCGCGCAGTTCTAACAGCGCCATTCACTTCTCCCGATTACGGCTCGGCGGGAGAATTCCCTGGGGACGAAAAATCATCATTAGGATCAGGATCAATCCGAAGACCATCCGTTCGTACTTGGCCGGCTCGAACTGCGCCGGCAGCTGGCTTACGGACAAAGTGCCGAGCAGCGGGATCGTCCAAGTCTCGCCGGATTGGCGCAGTAAATTCAGCCAGAGTGATAGTCCTTTGAGCAGCTGCAAATTGAGTATCGTCACCCCGGCGGCGCCCAATATCGCGCCGGGCACCGAGCCCATGCCACCCAGAATCACCATCGCGAGCACGCCGATGGATTCCATAAAGGTAAAGCTTTCCGGATTGATGAAGACCTGTTTGGCTGCAAACAGCACCCCAACGGCGGAAGCGAATGACGCTCCGACGGCAAAACCGAAGAGCTTCATGCGCACTACCGGGATTCCCATGGCCGCGGCTGCCAGCTCGTCTTCGCGGATCGCTTTCCAAGCCCGTCCGATGCGCGAATTCTCGAGCCGGCGGGTAACAACGACGACGGCAAAAACGAACAGCAGCACGAGAAAATAGAAATAAAACGGGTAGAGCTCGGCTTCGGTAACATGCACACCGAAGAGCTCCAACCAGGAATGAAAAAACAGCGGCGGCTTGACAATGGGCGCAATGCCGCGGGGCCCGTTGGTCAAGTTGATGGGCTGATCGAGGTTATTCGCCAGCGCGCGCACGACTTCGGCAAACCCCAAAGTGACGATCGCAAGATAGTCGCCGCGCACGCGCAGCACCGGCAATCCCAGCAGAGTTCCCGTGAGCGCCCCAAGCGCGATGCTCGCCGGCAGAAAGACGAAAAACCAGTTGGGCGACAATGGAAAGTAGTTGCCGGCGGTAAATTGGTTCGCTTGAGGTGAGCCGAAAATCGCCCAGAAATAAGCGCCGATAGCGTAGAAAGCGACGAAACCGAGATTCAAAAGCCCGCAGAAACCGACGACGATGTTAAGCCCCAAAGCCAGCGCTACGTAGATCCCGATTTGAATCGCAATCTCGAGATAGTAGGGATTGGCGGCACCGAGCATAGGCAGGAACACAATCACCGCGGTCGCGGCGATAAAATACTTCACATCGCGCGGTGCCGGGATCAAATAGAGGCACAGCAAAGACGCCTCGAAGCCAAGAATTCCCAAAACCGAGTGTGGGCGAAAGTAGGCCCAAAGAAAGCTCCCGGCGACAAACAACAACGCGCCGAGGGCGGCAACCGGGCGACTCACGCGCGCGCCTCCCGCACCTTTTCACCGAGCAAGCCCTTTGGACGAAAAATCAAGATGAGGATGAGCACTAGAAAGGCAACCACATCCTTGTATTCAGCGCCGAACGCGCCGTCGGTGATAAGCGACAGGTAGGAAGCGGAAAAGGCTTCCAACAATCCCAGTACCATGCCTCCAAGCATCGCGCCCGGAATATTCCCGATGCCGCCCAACACCGCCGCAGTGAACGCCTTCATACCCGGGATAAAACCTGAGTAAGGATTGACAAGGCTATAATGGAGACCGAACAGAACTCCGGCGAGCCCGCCCATCGCGCCGCCGACAAAGAACGTCAGCGCAACAATTCGGTTTACGGGGATGCCCATGAGCGACGCCGTGTCCGGGTCCTGAGCCACAGCACGGATCGCGGTGCCGATGCGGGTGCGGTTGACGAAAACATAGAGCCCGAGCAGCATGAGCAACGCGGTAACGATCACGAGGATCGATTTCACAGGCACCACGAGCGTTTCCGTCAGCGCCAGGTTGTGGTCGAGGAACTCAAGACTCGGATAGGTGAGGTAAA
>DATACQ010000148.1:0-2226 GCA_036258955.1 Binatia bacterium | reverse complement strand
GCCGGCTCCTGGGGTTTTTCCGGTTCCAAAGCGGCCGATGGCAAATTCAGCGGCTGTGGGCCGCCTTTCTCCGTCCCGAGGGTCACGCCCGGCGCGTTGTAGATGACGACATACCACCAGGCGGTGGAAAACGCGCCAATCGTTAGCGCTGCCGGCACCATGAGTACGAGCACGTTCTTGATAATAAGGCCGTACGTCACTCGCTGGCCATCTGATGTCGACGCGCCGCGCAACAATTTCGGTCGGAATACAGCGCCGAGAAGACCGGGAACGATCCTTCGAGCCGAGCCGCGTTCGAGTCGTCGCAGCCAATCCGGTGGCGTGATCCGATATTGTTCAGGCGGCAACTTGGGCGCGATCTTCGGATTGATGACGGCCCAGCCGAGAATGTAGGCGAGGTAGAGAAACGTAAGGAAAAAGCCCGGCAGCATTGCCGCGGCGTAGAGCTTCACGATGGACTCTCCGGCCACGGCCGCATAGACAATGAGCATCACGGAGGGCGGAATCAAGATGCCAAGCGTGCCGCCGGCGGTGATCGCGCCGGACGCCAGCCGCACGTCATAACCGGCGTTGAGCATGGGGCGCATGGCGATGACGCCCATCAGCACCACTACTGCGCCGACGATGCCCGAAGCGATTCCCCAAAATGCACACACAATCAAGGTCGTTACCGCCAGTGATGCCGGCACCCGCCTAAAGGCAAGCTGGACGCTGTGAAACATCCGGTCGACCAGCGCCGCGCGTTCCATGATGTAGCCCATGAAGACGAATAACGGCACAGACAACAAAGTATCGTTGGTCATCACCCCGTAGGTCCGCTGCACCATTAAATCGAAGACTTGATTGTCGTACCAATGCGAAGCTGGATTCCAGAAGGCGAGAAAGCCAAAAAGCATCCCGAGGCCCATGAGGGTGAAAGCTGTGGGAAAGCCCATCATGATCGCGATCACGATGAGCCCGAGCATGAGCAGGCCGAGCGCGGGGTCGCTCACCGTTGCCTCCGCTCCGTCTCATCTATGACGGTGCGCTGGCGCGCGGCTTCGTCGAGCGCGTGCGCTGATCCGGCGGCAGCGCGGCGTGACTCTTCGTCGACGAATTCGCTGTGGGCGAGTTGCTCACCGACGACGTCGATTTCCTCGACATCTTCGAGACGCGCGGGCCAGGTCCCCGTGCGCAAGCACAGGACGCAGCGTGCAATCTCTGCCACTCCCTGGACCATCACCAGCGCGCCGGCGATTGGGATCACCGATTTGAAGTGGTAAACCGGCGGGCCCTCCGCGGTCACGGTCGAATGCTCACCGATCTGCCAGGACTCAGCAGCGTAACCATAGCCGGCGTAGATAAGGGCGAGAATGCCTGGGACGAAGAAGAGGATATAGAGAGCGAGATCCAGAGCTGCCTGCGAGCGAGGCGACAGCCGCCCATATACAAAATCAGCCCGTACGTGACCGCTCTGCGCCAGTGTGTAAGCGCCGCACATCATAAAGAGCGTGCCATAAAGCATGTTGTTGAAGTCGAAGATCCAGGCGGTGGGAGCGTTGAGGATGTAGCGCTTGAAAACCTCCACTGAAACTACAAGAGTCAGGGCGACGATCAACCAGGCAAACGCCTTGCCTGACCAATAGCTGAGTTGGTCAATGATACGGAGCAGATGCTGGGCATTCATCAGCGCACAAACACGCCAGCCATCAACCTAAGGCTGATGGCTGGTGGAACTAGCTGGCCCGCTCACGGAGGGTTAACTCTTTTTGCTGGTTTCGGGTGCGGACTTGCCGGCCGCCTTGGCGAAATAATGATTATAGGCCATGCGGCGGGCGACGTTGGTGTCGAGGTCCCACTTCACCGCACGCTCGGCAAAGCGTCGCTGTGACTCAGCAATTTCCTTGAACATCGGGTTTTCGGCGGCCTTCTTGTCGGCTGCGCTGTCGTATACCTGAAGCTGCCGCTGGAGCACGGAATCGGGAGTCCTATAAAACCTAACCTTATCCTTTGTCTGCATCTCGACGTAGTCCTTCGAATACCGATCGATCGCCTTCCACGACATGTCGGCTGACGCGGCTTCGACGGCATACTCGATGGTCGCCTTCATTTTCGGCGGTAGGGCATCGTATCTGGCCTTGTTGAACGTGATCTCGAACTGCTCTGCGTTCTGGTGATAGCTCTGGAGCATGCAGACCTTCGACACGTCGGGAAACCCAAGAATGCGGTCGGAAGAGGCGTTATTGA
>DATACQ010000147.1:0-11683 GCA_036258955.1 Binatia bacterium | reverse complement strand
TGCGTCCAACCGGTTCAAAACGTCACTTGGGAAAACGATTTGAATTCCGATCTGTGGGCTTGAACCGTTTGGACGCAGCGAAGCGGTTGAACGGCTTGAAGCGCCGTTTCGCTTATGGGAAACGGCGGTACACCCCGTCGTAAAAATTACCGATCATCTGCACGGCGATCTTGCCGCAATATTCCAAAGGCCAACCGGCGCGCTCGTTGCCGTAGCCTTCCTGAAGCGCGACTTCCAGAATCGCCTGGTTAGTGCCGCCGTGTTCTTCGTCAAGATCGGCCTCTTCGTGGATGCGAAAATACTTCATATCCTCTTTAGTGATACCGTACTTGGGCAAGCTTTGCTGAAAGTCCTGGGAAATGAAGCCGAAGATCTCTTCTTCCATGTGAACCGCAAAGCATTCCGCCAAAGGAATATCAATCCAGGAGCGCACGAAAAAGTCCACTAATCCCCGAGCTTCGGGTATGAGCTCGCATTCGATCATTTCTTCGGGCGTCACGCCAAGCGCCTTGCCGAGAATCGGCAGCATGCGCGCATGTCCGCCAATCGCCGGTGTGGTAAATTCCTCGCCGATCTTTTGCGCAATACGATTTTCGAGTTCCGGATGGCGTTTGAAGAAACCCACGAACTGATGATACACCGTGGCCATGCCGGTATTCACTTCGAGCGCGAAGGAGTACCAATTTGTGATCCAGCCTTGAAGTCTGGCCCGGGAAAGAGTTCCCGCACGCAGATCCGTGAAAAACGGTGAAGGTCTTACTTCATTTTTGTAGGTGTCGAGGATCACTTTTCTGATGGCTTCGGACTTTTGTTTTGCTTCCTGAGCGGTCATTTTGATATGTTCAGCCACGATTCTTTCCTTTCCGAAAGACGGTTCACTCAAGTGTTAGCCGAATGCTTTAGATATTGTCAACATTTGTTCCCGGCTTGGCTCAAAAGCGAGTTTCGCCTTACAGGCCTCTTCAGCCGAATTGCGGAGCGCGATTGAATGCGATCGGTAGGAACTAATTTGCGGCGCATTGACGGCGCGGAAAAAGTCGCCGGCCAGGCTATCTATGCCGGCGATCTTCGCTTGCCCGGCATGGCCTATGCCAAAGTGCTGCGCAGCCCCTTTGCACATGCGCGTATTCGCCGGATCGATGCCGCCAAAGCCGCCGCCTTGCCGGGAGTTCTTGCGGTTCTTACACGCGGCAACTTGGACGTGGTATCGAATTCCTTCGGCGCTTACGTCCGCGATCAACAAATATTGGCAACCGACAAAGCTCGCTATGCCGGAGACATGGTGGCCGCTGTGGCCGCGACCGAGAGCGCCATCGCCGAAGAGGCCGTCAAACTCATCGATGTCGCCTATGAAGAGCTTCCCGCGGTTTTCACAGTGGAGGAGGCGCTAAAAAAAAGCGCACCGCTGGTGCATGAACGCCTCGAAGGTCGTAAGGACCCTGGGTACGGCCGCGGCGGCGCCCACATCGTTCATGATAAGAGCAACATCTGCTTTCATTTTCGCCATCATCGCGGCGATATCGAAGAAGGGTTTCGCCAGTCAGATTTCGTCTTTCAAGATAGCTTCTCGTTTCCCAGCGCGCAGCACTATCCCATGGAGCCGCATATTTCGATCGCGCAGTTCGAGGGCGATGTTTTGACCATCTGGTCGGCGACCCAGAGTCCCTTTCCAGTGCGCCAGGAGCTGGCGCGGGTCTTCGGCCTGCCGTTCAGCGCCGTCCGGGTGATTGTGCCTTACGTCGGCGGGGGCTACGGTGCCAAGAGCGGGATCAAAACCGAAGCCATAGCGGCATGCCTCTCGCGCATGTGCGGGCGACCGGTGCGTCTAGCTTTTGACGCGGCGGAAACTTTCAAGACTTTGTGCCAGCCGCGCGCCACAATGACCGTCAAGACCGGAGTAAAAAAGGACGGTACGTTTGTGGCACGCCACTGCCAAGTCTATTTAAATGGTGGTGCTTACGCCAACTCCGGGCCGTCGGTGACGGAAAAGGCCGGTTATCGCGCCCACGGTCCGTATCGGGTGCCGCATCTACTTACCGACGCCTATTCAGTTTATACCAACACGGTCCCCGCGGGCGCTTTCCGCGGCTTCGGTGGTCCTCAAGTAGCCTTCGCGTACGAGACACACATCGATATGATCGCCCAGCATATTGACATGGATGCTTACCAGATTCGCATGAAGAATCTTCTGGAGAAAGGTGAGAGCTTTTCCGAAGGCGACACGCCTGTGGATTGTGATCTCAAGGGGGGCCTTGAACAAGTGGCGAATGCCATCGGCTGGGAGCAGCGCCATCGAGGTGTGACGCAAAGCGGCTTCAAAAAGAGAGGGATCGGCATCGCGAGCGCCATGAAGGACGGCGGCGGCACGAACAAGCCCGCCAACGCCGCAGTCAAAATCTTCAACGATGGTAGCGCGCTACTTTCTACCGGTTCCGTTGAAGTTGGACAGGGCATGCGTACCGCGTTCCTTCAGGTTGTTGCCGAAGAATTGTCGCTGCCCACTGAGAACGTGCGAGTTGCGGCCCTGGACACGCACTACACGCCTTTTGATAAGGGCACCAACGCAAGTAGCGCGACCTCGATTATGGGTCGAGCTGTGTTGCAGGCGGCGCGTGACGCGCGCGCACAATTTATTCGGGCAGCAGCTTCGGTGTTTCGCGCTAACGAAGAACAAATTGAATTGCAAAATGGCATGGCGTCTTGTGGCGAGCAGAAACTCGGTTTTCGCGAAGTTATGCAGCGCCATTTTCAGGATACAGAAGGGGAAATATGGGGACGCGGATTTTTTAAAGTGGCTAAAGATAGCAACATTCCGCTCGGTTCTCCCTCGCCATTTTGGGAGATTGGTTTTGGCGCCGCTGAGGTCGAAGTCGATGAAGAGACCGGCGAAGTAACCGTGCTGCGCTACGTGTCCCTCACGGACGCAGGAAAGATGATCAATCCGCTACAGTGCCATGCCCAAGACGAAGGCGCCGCCATCTTTGGCTTGGGCCAAGCTTTGTTCGAAGATCTTTCTTATGAACACGGGCAGTTGCTCAATGATAGCTTGGTGGACTATCGGTTGCCGCGGTTCACCGATCTGCCCGCGACGTTTAATACTATCATTATGGAGGGTGGCGGCGGCCCTGGGCCTTACGGCGCCAAAGGAATGGGCGAAGGTGGAATCCTCCCGATTGCGCCGGCGATTGCTAACGCGGTTTACGCCGCGGTCGGGAAACGATTGCGGGCCGTACCGCTCACGCCGGAACTGGTGCGCCGCGCGCTGGCCAAGAAGTGAAGAACGCCCCATTAGTCATGCCCGCCCACGCGCGCATCCCGGTTATCTGTATTCGTAAGAAGGGGAGCACAAAAGACTGGATTGCCGCTTGCGCGGGACTGACTGAAGACGAACATAACAAGTGAACGGTGGATTCAAGGAATTCAGCATTGGCATCTAAAATCCAAAATCAGCAATCCAAAATGACTGGCCGGCATGCGCCAAGGATCGATCTCCTCGATAAAGTCACGGGCAAAGCGCATTACATCGAGGATATTCCCGACCTCCCACTAACCGCGCACGGCGCGACCCTATTGAGCCCGTACTCTCATGCGAGAATCGTAAGTATCGACTCCTCAGAGGCGCTGAAACTGCCCGGAGTGTTGGGCATCGTTGATCGTGAGCACCTGGATCATTTCAATCCGCGCCTCAAGCTGGTGCCCCACGAGCATCTGAAAACGATCGACGATCAGGACTTCGTCGCCACTAAAAAAGTTCGCTATGATGGTGATCTACTGGCAGTTGTCGCGGCTGAGGATCTGCGCACGGCGGAATGTGCCCTCGAGAAGATTCACGTCGAGTACGAGCCTTTGCCGGCGGTGTTCGATGCCGCCGCAGGCCTGGCGCCGGGCGCGCCGATCTTGCACGAGGAGCGCGGCAGCAACCTCCTAGTTGAGGACAGTCTTGCCTGGGGCAACGTCGAGGAAGGCTTCCGGCAAGCTCATCGCATCTTTGAAGAAAGCTACTCTTCGCCGTCCATGTTTCACCATCCCATGGAACCCGTCGGCGGCTGCCTCGCACAGTACATCAACGGCGAAGCCAATGTGTGGCTGCCAACAAGCTCGCCGATGCGCGATGCCGCCGAGTTCGCGCACTTTCTTGGCATCGAGCCCGACAAAGTGCGCGTGCGCGTGCCTTACGTCGGCGGCGGGTTCGGATCGAAGATCCCGACACCGTCTATTTTCGCCGCCTTATTCCTCGCGCGCAAAATTGGCAGGCCGGTGCGCCTGATCCCGTCGGCCGAACATAGCTTCCGGCAAAATTCGCGTCATGCGGTGAGCTTTACAGCAAAAGTCGGCGTTAAAGCAGACGGCACGCTCACGGCATTGGATGTGGATCTGATCATCGATACCGGCGCCTACACCACCGGCGGCGCTACCGCCGCGCACAACTCCGTGATCTCCGCCTGGGGTTGCTATCGCATTCCGCATTTGCGTATCAAAGGACGTTGCGTTTACACCAACAAAGTTCCCGCCGGCCACACCCGCGCCACCGGAAAGGTTCAAACTACCTGGGGCATTGAATGCACCATGGATAGTATAGCGCGGCAAATGGATATCGACCCCTATGAGTTCCGCAAAAAGAATGTTCTGCTGCGCGGCGATTTTGTCTGCAGAGGCACGCCGCTCATGGATACCGATTACCTCGACCTGATGGAAGAGGCCATCGAAGGTATCGGTTGGGATGGCAAATCCAACCTCACGCGGGCTCCGATTTCCACGAGCGGGACGCCTTGGGTGCGCGGGCGCGGCATGGCGCTCAGCCTCCGCCACGGCTCGCAGGGCGGCGGACGCGCCTATGCGCTTGTAACGATGGATGGGCGCGCCCGCGTGACGATCCAGCATAACGCGCCGGAGATCGGCCAGGGCACGCATAACTTATTCAGCGTAGTGGCCGCGGAAACACTCAACATTTCGCAGCAACAGATTCGTGTGGGTATCCCCGACAGCGCCGTGCAGTTGCCCTTCGCCGGAGTCAGCGCGCAGCGTACTACCATGCAAATGGGCAATGCGGTGCACAACGCATGCACGAAGCTGAAACAGGAACTGTTCGCGCTGGCTGCGCAGGTCAAAGGGGGGAAGCCCGAGGAGTGGCAGATTGCCGAGGGACGCCTTTGTTGGGGTGAAGCTAGTTTTTCCATCGAAGAAATCATCAGGGCTTTGGGCGGCAGCGTAGTTCTGAAGTGCATCGGCTATCACAGCGTACCGCCAATGGTAAAAGACTCGGCTTTCAGCGGGATGGATCATTGGGCGCCCAGTGGCGCGGCCGTGGATCTCGAAGTGAACCGCGATACCGGCGAAATGCGCATTTTGGCTTATTCGGTGATCGCCGATGCCGGCAAGGCTATTCATTATCCTTCAGCCAAGGCCCAAGCGGAAGGCGGCGCGGTGATGGGTTTCGGCCACGCGTTATACGAAGAGACTATTTACCAGGAAGGCCAACTACAAAACGGCGATCCGTTTCAGTACCGCCTGCCGGTGATGAAGGACATCCCTGAACAGTTTTATTCATCTATGCTGGAGAAAGGCGACGGCCCTGGACCTTTCGGTTCGAAAGGCATGGCGCAAACTTCGATAGTGACGGTCGGTCCAGCCATAGGGAATGCGGTCTATGACGCTCTCGGGGTGCGCGTGAGATCTCTGCCGATCACGCCGGAGAAAATTCTCCGCGCACTGGGAAAGATTTAGCAAGGGCGCGGTCGCGACCGGCCCCCTACGTCAAGTCACTTACTATGTTGCCGCAGTTACAGTTACTTCAGCCCACAACGATTGCCGAAGCCTCGCAAGCGCTCGGCGATTTTGGCGAGCGCGCGAAGATTTATGCCGGCGGTGCGGAGCTGTTGCTGCTCCTGCGGCAAAGGCTTCTCGAAGCGGAAATTCTCATCGATATTAAAAAGATTGCCGGGCTGCATGAAATCCGTGCCGACCAGAGCGGTATGGAAGTTGGCGCCTGCGTCACCCATTGCGCGCTGGCCGGTGATCCGTCGGTTTACCGTTACGCGCCCGCGCTTGCATATGCCGAATCACAAGTGGCCAACGTGCGGGTACGCCATCAGGGCACCCTTGGCGGTAACCTTTGTTTTAACGACCCCCACTCGGATCCCGGCACGGTGCTGCTCGTGCACGACGCCTCGGTGAAGGTTGCCAACTACAAGGGCGAGCGGCAGTTGCCGTTGGCAGAGTTTTTTCAAGGGCTGTATGCTACCGCGCTGCGGCCCAATGAGATTCTGTCTGCTGTACGTATACCGCGGTTGCCGGAAGGCATGGCCAGCGCTTATTTGCGGCTGCACCGCTATCAGCGGCCGACGTTGGGTGTCGCTGCGGCTATGACGATCACGGATGATGCCATAGCAGAATGCAGATTAGCGGTCGGGTGTGCCGGCCCAAAGCCGCTGCGTTTGAGCCAGCTCGAAACAAAACTGAAGGGTGTTGAGGCGAGTAACGCGAGGCGAATTATAACTGAGGAGAAGAGCCAATTGCGGGATCTCCTGCGCCCGGTGGACGACTTACTGGGAAGCGCTGAATACAAGCTCTACATGACGTGCGTAATGCTCGGCGACGCCTTGGCACAAGCGGCGGGCGCAAATGGCAGTGCAGCACAGGAACCCATCGTTTGAAAACTTTTGCCAGACTGTTCGGATTTAACTGAAATGAACCCAGAAAGCACATTGAATATTTCCTTAACTATCAATGGCGCACCGTGGTCCGGCGAAGTGCCGGTGGCAGAGACATTGCTGGAACTGCTGCGCCTGCGTCTCCGGCTGACCGGCACCAAGCGCTCTTGCGAGTCCGAAGTGTGCGGCGCATGTACCGTGCTGGTGGAAAATCGCCCGGTGAGCTCCTGCTGTTATCTGGCGATTGAAGTGGACGGCAAAGCGGTACTAACGATCGAAGGCGTGGCGCGGGGAGACAAACTTGATCCGTTACAGGAGGCGTTCATTCGCAACATTGGGGCGCAGTGTGGCTACTGTACCCCGGGACAAATTATGGCGGCAAAAGCGCTCTTGATAGAAAATCCCTGTCCCAGCCGCGAGCAAATCGCTGAGTGGCTCAGCGGTAACATTTGCCGTTGCGGGGCTTACGCAGCCATAGCTAGGTCCATCCTCGAAGCCGCTGCGTGCTACCGGCAAGCGCAGAACGAACAAAACATCTAGTGCGGTGACTAATGAACCGCTACATGGCGAAACTTGGATTGCTTGCAACCTATATTTTGCTTTTGGGTCCGCACGCCGCGGCCGCCGAGAAAATCAGGATCTCCGTATCGAGCTTGGATTGCTGCGCTGAGAGGCAGACAAATTTTGGATTTTAGATTTTGGATTTCCGATTGCCGAAGGGGAATCGCACCGGAGAGCCAGCCAGTATCAACATACTGTCACGGCGCGGTCGCGAATCGTTATGGCGGAGTATCAACGACGTTTGCTTTTATCGCGACGCTAATACTGCTTTTGAGTTTTACCCGGTTCACAAATCCTGTTTTTGGCCAGAGCGAGAGAGTGCGCATCGGCATGCCAAGTTTTTCGTTGAGCTTCATCGCGCCACAAATCGGCTATGCCAAGGGTTTCTTTCGCGAAGAAGGCATCGATGCGGAGATCATAAGGATCGCCACCAACATCGGAGTCGTAGCCGTGACCACAAAGGAAATCGGCTATACCACCGCGGTGGGCGCAGGGCTGCGTAGCGGCGTCCGTGGACTGCCCATCAAAGTCGTTACCTACTTCAATGGACGGCCGCTTCATGTCGTAGTCGCAAAACCCGAAATAAAGTCGGTGGCCGAGCTGCGGCGCAGAGTGATTGGCTTTGCGGGATACGGAGATTCCACGGAGTTCATGCTCCGCGCAATCCTGCGACAAGCCGGCATGGAACTGGAAAAAGACGTGCAGGCCTTCCAGGTATCGGGCAGCGGCCAGCGCCTGCAGGCTCTGCTCTCGGGGAAACTCGATGCGGCGATTGTGCCGCCCCCGTTCAATTTCGAGGCGGAGAGCAAAGGGTTCGTGCGGCTCATGTCCGCCGCGGATGTTTTTGAAACGAGCGTTTCCGGGTTCGCCGTCCATAACGACACCCTTCGCGATAAGCCGCTTCAAGTAAAGAAAATGTTGCGCGCCGTTCTGAAAGCACAGAACTTTATCCGCGCGAATAAGACCGAGAGCGTGCGTGTCATCACTGAATGGCTCAAATTGGATCCGAACATCGCCACGGCTTCATACGATATCTATGTGAAAGGTATGACCCTCAACGGCATGGTCCCCGACCGAGTGCTCGAATCGGACATCGAACGAGCGCGCAAAGAGCTTCAGGTCAAGGAGGCTGTGCCGACGAGCAAAGTCGTGGATTTCGCTTTATTGCGCGAAGCGCAGAAGGAATTGGGAATATACTAGGGGAAGTTTTTGCTTTTGGATTTTGGATTGAGGAAAGCTCAATGAACTGCACCCTCGTGGACTCGCCCGCAACACGATTCTGTTTTTTGCTGTTGGTTGTCTGCGGAATTCTGCTGCCAGCACGGCCGAGCATTGCAGCCGACAGAGTGCGATTCGCATACCCCGC
Organism: Binatia bacterium; assembly: GCA_036258955.1. Lineage (GTDB taxonomy): Bacteria > Desulfobacterota > Binatia > UBA9968 > UBA9968 > DATACQ01. The sequence goes on along the minus strand of DATACQ010000147.1, from coordinate 3,106 downwards.
CAAGAGTCTGAATTACCTCCCCATGACGTTGGGGCGCGATAAAGGCCTTTTTCAAGCCGAAGGCATCGATTTGCAGATGATCCTGGTAGCTTCAACCATTCAGGTGACGGCGCTGACCACCGGCGATATCGACTTTTCCGGGGCACAGTCACAGGTGATGGCGGGTGCAGCCCGCGGGCTGCCGGTGAAAGTAGTTGGCTTCCAGACGATCAAACCGTCCTTCTGGTTGATTTCCAAGCCGGAAGTTAAATCCATGGCGGAGCTAAAAAGCAAAATCATCGGGATTACCGCCATTGGCTCTTCCACCGATACCCTGGCGCGCTTTCTTCTGACGAAGCACGGATTGACTCCGGATCGCGACGTCGCGTTGCTTGGCACCGGAACCACGGCGAACATCTTGACGGCCATGAAGGCCGGCACTATCGACGCAGGCGTGCTTTCACCGCCGTTTAATGCGATGGCCAAACAATTGGGTTACCGCACGCTCGCCTATTTCGGCGACTATGTCGAGCAGTCGCTGTCGGGACTCGGCACTTCCGACAAGCTCATCCGTGATCGCCCCGATCTAGTGCGACGGATGCTAACCGCAATGATCAGGAGCTTGCGCTTCATTCAGCAGCGGCCGGCCGAAGTGGCTCAATTCATTGCCAAACAATGGAGTGTCGACGGCGCAGTCGCCGATGAGCTATACAAATCCATGGCGCCGGCGTTCTCTAGAGATGGCGGTATGGACGAAAAGGGTATCCGCGATGCGCTCAAGCGGGAGACCGAACGTATGGCGCTGAAGGAAGAGACGCCGCTTTCGCGCGTTCTAGATCTCAGGCTGCTGAGAGAAGTACAGAAAGGATTGTAGGCTGGTTCAAGCCGCTCAAACGTCCAAGCCGTTGAAGCAGTTGCTCGGAGGCTTTCACTCCGTTCTGAATCAACGATTTGAACGTTGCGAACTGCTTGAACAATTACAATGGTTCGAGGATTCAGAATGACAGATGACGGACTTAGAACCTGGCTCAAGCAAGCCGATGAACTAGGTGAAATCAGAACCATCGAAGGCGCCGACTGGGACCTCGAGATTGGCGGGGTAACAGATATCCTCACTGAGCGCGGTAAGTCGCCGGCCGTCCTGTTCGATTGCATCAAAGGTTTTCCCAAGGGGCGCCGCGTGTTGGTGAATTCTCTCGGCTCTACTAAACGGCTCGGGCTATGTCTTGGAATGGCGCAGAACCTGAGTGCTATGGAATTCGTGTCCGAGTGGCGGCGCCGGTCAAAAGCTCTGAAACATATCGCGCCGGCTTACGTAAAAGACGGGCCAGTGCTGGAGAATATCCAACGGGATGAACAGGTCGATCTTTTGGCTTTCCCGACGCCGCGCTGGTTTGAATTGGATGGCGGCCGTTACATCGGCACCGGCAGCGTCAATATCACTCATGATCCCGAAGAAGGCTGGACAAACCTCGGCACCGCCCGAGTCATGATTCACGATCACAATACCGTCGGCTTCTATATCGCCCCCGGACGGCATGGCCGCATCCATCGCGACAAGGCATTCGCGCGCGGCGAGCCGTTCAAGGTGGCGATCTCGTGCGGTCACGATCCGTTGATCTTTCTCGCCGGCGCGTTGGAAGTCCCATATGGCGTTTGCGAGTACGACTTCGTCGGCGGCATTCGAGGAAAGCCGGTGCAGGTCCTAAGAGGCGAATTCACCGGGCTGCCCATACCCGCATCCGCGGAACTGGTGCTAGAAGGTGTCTGCGTTCCTGGAAGCGAAAAGATCGAAGGCCCGTTCGGCGAATGGACCGGCTATTACGGCAGCTCGGCACGGTCGGAACCGATAGTACAAATTCATAACGTTATGCACCGCAACGATCCGATCATTCTCGGTTACACGCGCAAATGGCGCGCGCCGCTCAAGGCCGCGCTGGTATGGGACGATCTCGAAGCGGCTGGAGTGCCGGATGTACGCGGCGTGTGGTACCACGAGGCGGCCGGAGCGGCTTATTTATTCTTGGTGATTTCCCTAAAACAGCGGTATCCGGGCCATGCCCGCCAAGCGGGTCTGATCGCCACCCAATGCCACGCCGCTGCCTATCTTGGACGCTATACCGTCGTAGTCGACGACGACATCGATCCGACGAATCTGGACGAAGTCATGTGGGCGTTGTGCACCCGCTCCGATCCCGTTAAGGACATCGAAATCCTGCGGCGCTGTTGGAGCGGCCCGCTTGACCCGATCATTCACAAGGACGATAAGGGATTCAACTCGCGCGCTATCATTGATGCTACGCGACCGTACGAGTGGAAAGACAGCTTTCCGCCGGTATCGCGTTCCAGTCGCGACTTGCGCGAGCGAGTGCTCGGAAAATGGGCAGATAAGCTTGCGTAGCCGAAAACTTAAGGCAAAGTGAGACTAAGCTCAACAAGGTTGGCGTACGATTGAGCTGAACCTGCTCCTTGACGTTAGCCTCAGGTTTGGGAAAACATGCCGCGTCAATTGACTATCGCCTGCGGGGATTATGACCGTACGCATCCAATGATCGACGGTACCGTTAAGCCGGAAGGCATCGAGCTCAACTGGTTGGTGCTGCCGCATCTCGAAATCTGGACGCGCATGTTGAACTACTACGATTTCGACGCATCCGAGATCTCGCTCTCCTCGTACATCATCGCTCGAACCCTCGGCAAACCGCTCACCGCCATTCCGGTTTTTCCCGCGCGCGCTTTCCGTCACTCCTACATCTTCATCAATACGAAGAGCGGCATCCGTGAGCCGAAAGATCTCACGGGAAAGCGCGTCGGCCTTGCGGAGTTCCAACAAACGGCCACCGTGTGGATCCGCGGCACCTTGCAAGACGAGTATGGCGTCAGCCTCGACGATATCCAGTGGTTCACGTGGGCGCCCCGGTCACGCATGGAGATGGATTTACCGAAGCGATATAAGGTGACCCATCTGGCGCCGGACCGAAAGCCGGATCAAATGCTGTTCGACGGTGAGCTCGATGCCATTATGGTCCCGAGCTTGTTTCCTTCGTTATTTAACCCCCCGCCGCATGTGCGTCGTCTCTTTACCGACAGTCGGAAAGTTGAAGCGGAGTATTTCAAGAAAACCGGC
>DATACQ010000146.1:0-3285 GCA_036258955.1 Binatia bacterium | reverse complement strand
ACCATTGTATGAAGGTATCGAGCCTTCCAGGCGGCGATATGCGCGGCCACGTCCGACTGATCAACAACCCCAAGCAGCTCGACTGGAAGCCGTAAGCCTTCTGCTAAACTGCGGGCGTAGGGGAGCACTTTTTCAGCTGTGGCTGATCCGTCCAAGGGCACGAGGAGCTTTGTGTACATAGTGGCTTCCTCCTGTGTTAGTCTCAGCCGGGCCTTACAACCAGCACAGGATCGCCGGAATGGCGTACCACCGCCTCGGTAACGCTTCCCAAGACCCATCGCCCAACGCCGGTGCGTCCATGAGTGCACATGGCGATGAGGTTATCGGGAAGCTTGCGTCCGAGAGCCATAATCTCGTCGGCGGCTAAGCCTTCCGCAGTTATGGCAGAGACTTTGGGAATGCCGAACCGCTTTAACTCTTCCGTTTTCTTCTCTACATATTCGATAGCCTCGTCCCGAAGCTCTGTCCTGAATTCGTCATGGAATACAGGATACGGATCCTCTGGAGCCGCATAGATATTGGCCGGAACTTTGTAAGCCCGGAGCAAAATAACTTCCAAGCCCAATTCTCTTGCCAGTCCCCTCACAGTTACCAGCACAGTGTCAGCAAGCTCAGAACCGTCCAGCGGCACGACGACGGAGTTGAGTGTAGCTTCGCCCTCGGTGTTCATGCCTTCTGTGGCGCGAACGAGCAAAAGCGGCGAAGTCGCGGCGCGCAGGACTTTTTCCGCAATGCTGCCCAGGAGAAATCGGTTGATGCCTGAGCGGCCGTGCGTAGCCATCGTAATAAGGGTCGCATTATCGCCCGCCTTAGCGAGTATCACTTCCTCGGGTCTTCCCTTTTCGGTGCTGCATTTTACGCTCGAGCTGGGAAACGTCGCCGCTATTCGCTGCAGATAGGCTTCACTGCTTGAGGCGCTCTCAGAGATCAACGTGTCGAAATAGCGAGCGTTCCCGCGCGAAACTTGTGTGGCCAATGCGGCAATGTCCACGACGCCCACAAGCTCAACGGGGAGATTGAGCTTTCGTGCGAATGTGCGCGCGTAGGGCAGCACAGCCTCGGCGGTTTTTGATCCATCCAACGGGATGAGCATTTTGCTGTACATAAGTCCTCCTGCTTACGTGCGGGCTTCGATCAAGCTGATGCGTTGTCGTATGAGCCGCGGCATTGGTTCATCCCATCACCACTTGGGCCTTGACCACGATCTCGTCCTTTTCTTCATAGAAGTCAACAGCTGCTGAAGGCGTCCAGCACTGCCAGATCGACCAGCGTTTCCAGTCACCAGGTCTGATTCTTCTGGTCCAGAATTCATCGAGCCTCGGTCCGTGTCCGTACCCGAGCGGGCTAGATCCTGAAAGACACGCGCAGTGATTACTTCTCTCTCGCGCTTTCTTTTGCCGCGGTTTCTACTTTCCCGAAATCAACTGCACGCGCAGTTATTCGATCCCGCAAGTGCCGTGCGACGTCGGCGGTCGGGTTGTAGGCGCATTCAGCAGCCAACCTTCGCAGTGATCGAAAAAACTTGTGCTTTTTTCGCATAATTGCCAAAGATCATCATTACGCGCGGTTGTGACAAATTCGGCGGGATCCGTTAGAACTTCACACGAAGAAAAGGCAGTGAATCGTATGAGTGTGAACAGTCTCTCGATTCCGGCTTTGAGATCGCAGACACGATACGAAGGGTTCATTCTTGGAGCTGCTTTTGGCTTCTCAATGAGTTCAGTTTCAGCGCCAGGCGGCAATGAAGATGGATGCAAACGGTCCCAGATTTGTGCTCATTCTGGCGGCCGGCATTTCGCTGCTCGTAGGACTGTGGGCCGGGCCGGCTCGAGCAGCCGCCCGGCTTGATCCATCGATTGTCTCCGGACGGAATTAAACGCTCCGAAGCGGCTCGGCTCAGGACGAATTCCGGTGCAGTTTGCACCTGTTCTTCTAATCCTATACGAAAAGCCTAAGCGCGCGCGGGAAAATATTTCTTCCCTTGCTGCTATCAACCGGCGCGTATCCTTGCGTTAGCGAACGGCGCGAATTGCTTCGTAACGCGGTCAATAACAGCAGCCCGTGGCGGACCCCCGCGCGCCGCCTCCGCTGCGGCGAGGAACAAAACCATGCCGAATGACGAAAGCACCTTCCGCGGTGAGATCGGTATTCACTACCCGCTCCATGTCCTCAACCGCTACTCTTTACCTGAGCTGATTGAGCTGGCCGAAACCGCCTGCCAGACGATGGGCAAATTCGGATTTTGTCAGGTATGGACTAACGACAATCTCGAATACCGCAGCGTCCTGGCGAGTTCAGCGGCCATTGTCACCCGTTTACCGGTCAAGCTTGGCACCGCCGTAACCGTGCCGTATTTCCGCAATCCCGTGGATCTCGCAATGGCGTTCGCAACCATATCCGAGCTGACGCGCGGACAGGAGATCTCCCTTGGTTTAGGCCCCGGATCGAGATCGATTCTCACCCATCAAGTAGAGCGGCTAAAGCCTCTCGCGATTATGGCCGAACTGGCTACGGCATTGCGACGGCTGTTTGACGGCGAGCCGCTGAAGAAAAGTGAGATTCCGAATTTATCGTCCTACTTTCATATGAACGCGGAACAGTACGCGCTGCGGTTTAAAACGCAGTCACCGATCCGTCTTTACTACGGGCCGAGTCTTCTGAAACCCGCTGTGTTGGACCTGATAGCAAGCCATTTTGACGGCGTCATCCTCCAGACTCTCTACGGCATCCAGGACATGAACGCGTCCCTCAGCCGCCTTCAAGCGGCGCGCTCTCGCTTTTCTGCGGGCGCCGCGCTGCGCAAGGTCATGCTGCTCAACGCATCGGTTTCACGTGACGGCAACGCTGCGAGGCAGCATGCGAAGCGCTTTGTGTCCCATATCGTCTCCGGCTGGCCCGACGAAATCCTTGAAGCGAAGGGCATCGACCCGCAAGCGATTGAGGCGGTGCGGCGAGCCTATGCAGAAAATCGCGGTGTCGACCACGCCGCGGCCTTGACGCCAGAGCATGCCGTCGATCGCCTGATCATCGCCGGTACACCCGGGGAGTGCAGGCCGCGGCTCTCCGAGTTGTTCTCGCTCGCGGCTCGCGAAGGATTCACTCAGATTGCGCTTGGCGTTCCCCTTGGACCGGACATACGCGAGGTCATTGAGTTATGGGGGAAAGAGCTGTTGCCGGTTCTGCGCAGCCAGGAGTAGCCGATGCGATTTCAGCTAGCTGCGCTCTTTTGTTTCGTCTCGCCTGGCGCAGCCGCGCCCAGCGCCACCGACTGTATACGGAGCAGAC
>DATACQ010000145.1:0-2317 GCA_036258955.1 Binatia bacterium | reverse complement strand
GGACGTGAAGCTCCCGGGCCTTTTATGGGGGAAAATCCTTCGAAGCCCGCATCCGCATGCGCGCATTCGCAATGTGGACACCACCAAGGCGCGCCGGATGCCCGGCGTGCGCGCCGTCATTACTGGTGAGGATGTGGGAGGCTGGCTCGTAGGCAAACAGATTCGCGACATGCCCGTCCTTTGTTGGGACGTCGTGCGTTTCATCGGCGACCGGGTTGCAGCGGTGGCTGCCGATACTTTGGAATCAGCCGAAGAGGCCCTTCACTTGATCGACGTCGATTATGAGCTTCTGCCCGCGGTGTTTGATCCGCTGGAGGCAATGCAGCCAGGCGCGCCGCTCGTTCATGAGAACGTGGCGGCTTACGACGGCGCGCCGCAAAAGATACTCGCTAGCGATGTTCACAACGGCCTGACCCGTCTTGCGTATCGAAAGGGTGATGTGGATCACGGCTTCGCGGAAGCAGATCTGGTACTCGAACATACTTTTCGAATTCCGGCGCGCCATCAGGGTTACCTTGAACCCCACGCGGGCGTCGTAGCGGTCGATGGCGACGGCCGCGTGCAGGTTTGGGCTTCGGTGAAAAATCCGTTCGGCGTGCGCAACCAGCTTTCCAAAGCCTTGAGTGTGCCCGAAGAGCGCATCCGTATGAACGTCGTCAACGTCGGCGGCGAATTTGGCGGCAAAGGCGACGGCGCGGATCTTACGGTGGCTTACGTTTTGGCGCAAAAAAGCGGCCGCCCGGTCAAACTCGTCAACACCTATGCGGAAGAATTGACCGCGAGCAATCCGGCGCATCCGACCGTAATTACAATTCGCAGCGGGGTTAATCGCGATGGCCGTATCGTTGCTCGCTCCACGCGAGCGCTGCACGCGAGCGGCGGCTACGGCGCGCTCAAATCCAATACGTCGCTCGCGACCTGGCATTACGCCGGCGGCCAGTACCGGATCGAGCATGCGTCATTTGAGTTCCTGCAGATTTACACGAACACGGTGCCGGGCGGTTACTACCGCAGCCCGGGCGCGGTGGCCGTAGCGTTCGCGGTGGATTCGCATACCGATTTAATCGCGAAAGAGCTCGGTACTGACCCTGCGGAATTTCGCCTGCGCAATTTTCTTGGCGAAGGGGAAGTGGACGGCGTCGGCCATCAGCTCAAGAACGTGCGTTTCCGGGAGGTACTGCAGGGCGCATTGTCCGCGGCAGGGTGGAAGAAACCCAAGCCGCTGAATACCGGCCGCGGCATAGCACTGTCTGGCCGCCATATCAGCGGCGGCGACACCGGCGTGATTCTTAGCGCCGAGCTCGACGGCAGCTTCACAATCATAAGCCCGAGCATTGATCAGGGATCTGGCACACACACCATCCTGCGCCAGCTCGTCGCCGACCAGATGGGTATTTCCGTCGAACAGGTTGCTGTCGTGGTGGGAGATACCGACACGGCGCCCCGCGACAGCGGCATGAGGGCCAGCCGCATGACCTACGTCGCAGGTAACGCGATGGTGCGAGCGTGCGCGGAGTTGCGCAAGAAATTGTTCGAGCAAGCGGCGCGGTCTTTAGAGTGCCGCGAGCAGGATATCGAGTTTACAGCCGGCCGGTTTTACCTGCGCCAGGATCCAGGCCAGCAGTTATCACTGAGGCGTCTGGTGGCTCAAGCGTCCGAGCCCCTCCAGGTAACCGTCTACGAAGACTACCCATACCCGGAAAACATCTCGTACATCTGCGCCCAAGTCGCGGAAGTCGAAGTGGATCCGGCGACCGGTGCAGTGCGCGTAAAGCGCCTTGTTAGCGCGCATGACGTAGGCACCATAATCAACCCCATTGCACATCAAGGGCAGATCGAAGGCGCCGCTATCATGGGGATGGGGCAGGGCATCATGGAAGAGCTGGTGATGGACAATGGCCGCATCATCAACAACAATTTAGGCGACTACAAACTGCCTTCGATCGCCGACATTCCGAAGCTGAAAACGGTTCTGGTGAAATCCACCGGGGGCGTAGGTCCGCTCGACTCCAAACCGATCGGCGAGTTCGCCAACAACGCGCCGCCGGCGGCGATTGCCAATGCCATCGCAGATGCCGTGGGCGTGCGTTTGTTCGAGTTGCCGCTGGCCCCGGACAAGATCTACCGGGCTTTGCGTGAAAGGACGGCCGCGCAGGGACCATTACCGGCAAATAGACGTTGAACACAATCCGGCATCGTAACCGCAGCAATTCATCGCCAGCTTTAGAAGCGCGAGTCCCAGAGTCGGCGTAAAACTCTCCCGAATCCTTCAACGACAATCGAGCGAGAGCGCGAATAGCTGCTTCCAAACATAGAC
>DATACQ010000144.1:0-10782 GCA_036258955.1 Binatia bacterium | reverse complement strand
GCGCCTACAACAATTGGCTTTACGACACCTACACATCGAAGAGCCGGCGCTTCAAAGCAATGGGTCTGATCCCGCTTCAGGAGCCTGCCGAAGCCGTGAACGAATTGCGGCGCATCGTCCGCGATCTCGGCTTTTGCGGCGCCATGCTGCCCTCAATGGGGGTAAACATGCCCCACCTGGGCTCGCAAAAGTACTGGCCGATTTATGGCGAAGCGGAACGTCTGGGCTGCGCCATTGCCATCCACGGGGGCGCTCACGAAAATCTGTTGATGGATGACATGAGCCCCTACGCCGTAGCCAACGCTCTCGGCCATCCGATGAGCCAGATGATCGGCTTCGCAGGCATCATCTTCAATGGCATTTTTGATAAGTTTCCAGGCGTGCGCATTGGATTCATGGAAGCGGGATGCGCTTGGCTGCTCACCTGCATGGAGCGCTTTACCGGTTCATGGGAAAGCCACATCCAATACGATCCGCGGGGGCGTTTTTTGCAATTGAAAACCGGCGAGAAGATCATCGACTACATCTGCCGCCATATAGACGACAATCGCATTTTCGTGGGTTGCGAGGGCGAAGAGTTGAGCATCGCCGAGGCGGTGCGCATTACCGGCAACAAACCCTACGTTTTTTCCACCGACTACCCCCACGAGGTAGACGCGCAGACCTGCAAACACGAGCTGGAGGAGCTTCGCGAAAATACTGAGCTGAGCGATGCCGATAAAGAGGCGATTCTTTACGGCAACGCGCAACGGTTTTATCAGCTTGCGCAGACGCAATAATGTTTCGAGTTTCGGGTTTGGAGTTTCGCGTTTTCCCCTCTCTCAACTCGAAACACGAAACGCGAAACCCGAAACTGTTTGCTAATCTAGATCGGTACGCTCCGCAAGAGGAAGGACATTATGGCAGAAAAGGAACATAAAATAATCGACGGCGACGGTCATGTTGTCGAGGATCACTCCGCCATTGCGGGACGGATGCCGGAAGCCTATCGCGAGCGCTTTGGCTCCGCGCGCGGTCCGTACCCGCCCAACGATCATCTTCACGCTGCCAATGCTCACTTCCTGCCGCCTGGAGCGTTCGCAAAAGTAGGCCGCGAGGGCTGGATCGAGTTTATGGAAGATGTTGGCCTGACCAGCGCCGTGCTGTATCCGACCAACGGGTTGTCATTCGGCCGCGTTGTGAGCGTGGACTGGGCCATCGAGCTGGCCCGCGCATACAACGAGTGGATGCGCGACGAGTATCTGAGCAAAAGCTCACGTTTTCAAGCGCTCGGCCTCATCCCTCTGCAGGAGCCGCAGGAAGCGGTGAAAGAACTTCGGCGCATCGTAAATGACCTGGGGTTCTGTGGCGCCATGCTGCCGAGCACCGGAGTGATGGGCGCACAGAACCACCTCGGCGACGAACGGTATTGGCCGATTTACGAAGAGGCGAACCGTCTCAAGTGCTGCATCGGTATTCACGGCGGGGTGCACGACCATATGGGGCTCGATGACATGACTCCCTATGCGCCGGTGAACGCGCTTGGCCACCCATTCGGACAGATGGTTAACTTCGGGGGTATCCTTTTCAATGGTGTTTTCGACAGGTACCCGAACGTGCGCTTTGGGTTCATGGAAGCCGGATGCAGTTGGTTCGTCAACTGCATCGAGCGCTTCGAGCGCGCCTGGAACAGTCATATCCAATACGATCCGCGCGGGAGATTTCTCAAGCTGCGGGAAAACGAATCCATTTCCGATTATATTAAGCGGCACGTGGACGAAGAGCGCGTCTTCGTCGGCGTCGAAGGCGACGAGCTGACGTTGCCGTTCGCTGTGAGCCTCGTAGGCAATAAGCCGTTTGTTTTCTCCTCGGATTTTCCACACGAGGTCAATCACGAGAGCTGCAAAGCCGAGCTTCAAGAGCTCGACGAAAACAAGCGGCTAACCCAAGAAGACAAGGACGCCGTCCGTTATCGGAACGCCGAGCGCTTCTACGGCCTGACAAATTGAGAAAACGCTACAAAGGCGCTAATCTCGCTTAGAATTTTCTCGTTCGAGAAATCTCTTGCGCAAAGTCGGCGTTTGTTTGGCGATCGCCTATATTTTCTTTGCTGTCTTAGTCTCGGGCTGTCGCTATTTTTCGCTTTCCGATCAGCGACCCGATTCCGGCTATCTCAATGTCGGCATCGAGAGCCAACCTCTCAACCTAGACCCGCGCTTTGCTACCGACGCCAATTCCTCACGAATCAGCGGCCTAATTTATAATTCCTTGCTGCGCGCCGACGCGCGCGGGCAGTTACAAACAGAGATCGCCGAAAACTGGCAAGTCATTGATGGGACGACTTACATTTTCGACCTGCGTCGCAACATCAAGTTTCACGATGGCCGGCCGCTCACGGCACGCGACGTCAAGTACACTTATGAATCGATCTTGGATCCACGCATGGGCTCGCCTCGACGCGGGTTGTTGAAGCCGTTGCACGCTGTCGACGCATTAACCGAGCACCGCGTGCGCTTTAGTCTCGCATGGCCGCACTCGCCTTTTGTGGAGCAATTTACGGTTGGCATCGTTCCCGCCTCCGAAAGCGGTGGGTCGAGAGCCCCGGCGCCACAAGCCGGTTCCGGGCCTTTCATATTTGTCTCAGCAGAACCCGGAGAAAAAGTCGTTCTTAAAGCCAACACGTCTTACTGGGAGGGCTCCCCCAGCGTCGCCGGCATAGTTTTTAGAATTATTCCTGACGCGATGGTCCGTGTTTTGGAATTCAAGCACGGTTCCATTGATTTTCTGCAGAACGATATCGAGCCCGACATGCTGCCCTGGTTAAGAAAGAACACCGGCGCCAGGATAAAAACTCATCAAGGGACGACCTTTCAATATATCGGCATCAACTTGAAGCATCCGATTCTGCGCGAACGGAAAGTGCGGCAGGCCATCGCTCTCGCCATCGATCGCGAGGGTATTATCCGCCACCTCCTGAAAGATCTCGCCACACCGGCCACTGGTTTACTCTCACCCTTGAATTGGGCTTACGAGGGCGCCGTTGACTCCTGGCCGCATGATCCCGAGCGCGCCAAGCGTTTGCTGGACGAAGCGGGTCTGATAGATCCCGACGGCAGCGGACCGCGACCACGTTTCAAGCTCTCCTTCAAAACCACTAATATCGATCTGCGCCGGCGCATTGCCGAGGCTTTTAAGGAACAACTTCAAACGGTTGGAATCGAGCTGGAGATTCGCGGTTATGAGTGGGGTACTTTCTATGCTGATGTTAAGAAAGGAAACTTCCATCTGTTCTCGCTCGCCTGGGTCGGCATTATGGATCCGGACATCTACTACCAAGTGCTTCATTCCAGCAGCGTGCCTCCGCAGGGCAACAACCGCGGCGGCTATGCCAATCCTGACTTAGACGTCTTGCTCGAGCGGGGCCGGCGCGCCGTAGACATCGCAGAACGGCGCGCCATCTATGCCGAAGTGCAGAAGATCGCCGCGCGCGAGCTGCCGTATATTCCGCTCTGGTGGATTAAGAACGTCGTCGTGCAGCAACCGGCGCTGCACGGCTTCGTGCCCTACCCGGACGGGGACTTGATCTCACTCAAGAGCATCGGTTATTCATTCGGGCGCCGTCCCTCGTGAAGCACTTTCTTCTGCGCCGACTGGCCCTGCTAGCGCCTACCGTCATCGGCGCAGTGACATTGGTTTTTTTCCTGATCCACATGGTTCCCGGCGATCCGGTAGAAGTAATGCTGGGAGAAACAGCCAGCAGCGCGGATAAAGAGGAGCTGCGCCGCAGTCTAGGACTTGATCAACCGGTACATAGAAGGTACCAGGCGTTTCTTGCTGGTTTGATGAGGGCCGAGCTCGGACGCTCGCTTCATGAGCAGACCGAGGTTGCTGATCTCGTTTTTGCCCGCTTACCCGCAACCCTCGAGCTTGCGCTCGCAGCGCTGCTCGTCGGCGCTTTCGTATCCTTTCCCCTTGCCGTCAGCGCCGCCGTACGGCGCGGCACCTGGCGCGACCGCGGCGCGCTGCTCTTTTCTTTACTGGGGCTGTCTATCCCGAATTTCTGGGTCGGTCCGCTGCTGATTCTTCTGTTCTCGATTCACCTCGGCTGGCTTCCGGTCTCGGGCAGAGCCGGAGTGGCGCACGTCATTCTACCCGCAATGACTCTTGGGTTGGGCATGGCGGCCATTTTGACGCGAATTTTGCGCGCGAGTCTGCTGCGCGTGCGCAACGAAGATTATATCAAGGCGGCGCGCGCCAAAGGGGTAAGCGAACAGCAGGTATGGCTCAAACACATGCTGCGCAACGCGCTTCTGCCGGTGATTACGATTACGAGCCTTCAGTTCGGGAGCCTGCTCGCCGGCGCGGTGATCACCGAGACAATCTTCAGCTGGCCCGGCATAGGCCGGCTCACGATTCAGGCGATCCAGACCCGCGATTATCCACTGGTTCAAGGCTGCGTGCTTGCCATCTCGTTAACATACATCTTTGTGAACTTTCTCGCGGATATTTTGTACCGGCTGGCGGATCCGAGAATAACGTATGACACATGAACGTTGGGCGTATGCGGGTATTGCGATCTTGCTGCTGTTTGTCCTCGCGGCGCTGGCGGCTCCCGTCATCGCTCCCCATGACGTTGCGCAGCAGAATCTAGCCAACGATCTCGTCCCATACTCAAGCGATCATCCTTTCGGCACCGACAAATTGGGCCGGGACATTTTGAGCCGGTTGATTTATGGCGCGCGAGTTTCGCTTGCGGTCGGCCTTGCCACCGTGGCTCTTTCTCTCACCATCGGCCTCATCATTGGCTCTCTGTCGGGATACTGCGGCGGCTGGGTCGATCAATTGCTCATGCGTTTTGTCGACATTCTTATGGCGTTTCCGGGAATTCTTCTCGCCATTGCCTTCACCGCAGTACTTGGTCCCGGGCTTGACCATGTCGTTTTGGCTCTGTGCCTCATCGGCTGGACCGGTTACGCACGTTTGGTGCGCGGCGAAATTCTTTCGCTCAGAGAACGGGAATTCATCCATGCGGCGCGGGCGCTGGGCTGCACACCGGCGCGGACCGTTCTCCGGCATCTCTTGCCTAATCTGCTGCCGCCATTGCTGATCCAAGCCACGTTCGGACTCGCCGCGGCGATTGTCGCCGAGGGCAGTCTGAGTTTTTTGGGCCTTGGCGTCGAGCCGCCGACTCCGTCGTGGGGCGCGATGCTCAACGAAGGACGCCAGTTTCTTTTGGTAGCGCCGCATCTGACCACCTATCCAGGACTCGCCATAATGCTCACGGTGGTGGCTTTGAATCTGGTCGGCGATGCGCTCCAAGAGAAACTAGCCCCCCACAATTCTTAGTCTTAGAAGCCCCCGTTCAAACCGTTCAAATGTTCAAATCGTTTATTCGGGATGAGCTATCCGGATCTTCGACGACTTGAACGGCTTGAACGTTTTGAACAGAATCGATGGCGAGATTGCCACGACGGCTCCGGGATGGTAAACAACATCAGCAGTGGAGCCGAACCATGAAGCTTTATTCTTCCCATGCTTGACCGTACGCCCACAGGACAAGGATTGTCCTGGCCGAAAAAAAAATTCCGCATCAACTGGTCGAAGTCGATCTGAAAAATAAGCCCAAGGATCTGCTGGACCTGAATCCCTATGCTAAGGTGCCGGTGCTGGTGGACGGCGATGGCGTGATATACGAGTCAGCGATTATCAACGAATACCTGGATGAAAAATATCCGACGCTGCGACTGCTACCGGCTGATCATCTCGAACGCGCCAAGGTGCGGGTCTGGGTGGATTTCTTTAATACTCGCATCCATCCAACCGCCAGTGATATCCAGCACAACAGAAACAAAGAGCATGCAGTCGAGCGCATGGCGACGCACCTCGCTACATTGGACCGGGAAATGTTAGATAAAGATTTTATTGTAGGTGATTACTCATTGGCAGACGTGACGTTTATTCCTTTCTATACGCGCCGCCAACGTTATGGGGTTTCGATCGACGATAAGTATCCGAATTTGCAACGCTGGGGCGAAAGCCTGATCGCCCGCTCCGCGGTGGCGGCGACGTTGTAGGCCGCTCGCGCGGCGGTTCAAAGTTCAAGGATCAAGTTCGAGGTTCAAGTTTCGTTGATACCAGGGTTGCGTTAAGAGCAAATTGGAACGATTTGTGACAGAGAAATCGCGAGAAGAGCTGCAATATGAAAGCATTGCTGGTTCAGCCAGAAGAGATCAAAGGCATTATCAGCATGGAGCAGGCCGTCGCAGCAGTGCGCGCCGGCTTTCGTGAGTGGGGCGAAAACCCTCAGATCAATGCGCCGCGCCGCCGTATACATATCCCGAGCGGCGTCCGCGTCAGTGTGCACCAGGGAGGCGTACCCGCTGCCGGCGCCACTGGCCTGATGACTCACTGCGAGTGGGTCAAGCCCCTTGCCAATGAACAGGTCTATCCGCGCCTGAACCACCCGGTTATCGTTCTGTACGATGGCGCGGAAGGCGAACTGAAGGCCATTATCGTCGGCGAAATCACCTGCTCTGAGTTGCCAAACAATATCGCCGTCACAGGGTTGCGCACTGCAGCTACCAGCGCGGTCGGGACTGATTTATTGGCACGCCCTGATGCGTCCACCCTTGGGCTCTTCGGCGCCGCCGGTCAGGCGAAGAATCATTTACTTGCCTTGATGCGCGTCCGTAATCTCAAGCAAGTCAAAGTTTTCAGCCGCAATCCCGAAAACCGTAACAAGTTTGCGGACGAAATGGGCCCGATCACTGGCCTCAACATCGCTCCCGTCGCGAAACCGGAGGAGGCTCTGCGCGGTGCGGACATCGTGCTCACCGCGACCAATGCGAGCGTGCCCGTATTCGACGGTAACTGGCTCGAGCCCGGCCAACATGTAACAACCATCGTCGGCAGCAATGTCGGATTGGTCAAAGGAGGTTTCACCGCTGCGAAACGGCGTGAGATCGACGATGCAACGTTAGCGCGCAGTCACGTGCACGGCATTGTTTCCATTCAGCAAGCCGTGCAAGACGAGCAGGCGGATATTTACGATCCGGTGGCGCGCGGGGTCATCAAATGGGAGCAACTCATCGAGATCGGTGAAATCCTCGCGGGGCGCAAGGAAGGTCGCACTCGAGGCGAACAAATTACTTTCTTCAAGAATAATGCCGGCCAGGGCGTCGCCGACGTCGCGCTCGGCGCAGCGGTGTTGGAAGAGGTAAAGAAAAGAAACCTCGGCCTAACACTGAAGGTATAACGCTGAGAAGGATTAATGCACCGTTGCGGTGAAATACTCTTAGAATCGATGACTGCAGCGCCCTTCTTGTAGAAGTACGAATCTTACGAACCAATGATCAAGATTGCCGTTGCGCAGCTCGAGTCAGCCACTGATAAGCAGGAAAATCTCAAGAAAGCTCTTGGGCTGATCGAGAGTGCCAGGAGTAGAAAGGCCGATGTCGTTGCTTTTCCGGAATTCTTAATGGCTTTTTCCCCCGCGGACGAGAGCGCAGCCGAGCTGGCCTGCCGCGCTGAGTCTCTCGGCGGCCCCTTCGTAAGCGCGCTCAAGGAAGCGGCAAAGATATCGCGCGTGGCAATCATTGCGACGATTTACGAAAGTTGCCCGGTACCCGAGCGCGTTTACGACAGCGCTTTGTGGATTGACAACGGGGGCGAACTGGCCGCAGTTTACCGCAAACTACACCTCTACGATGCTTTCGGCTTCAAGGAGTCCGCCAAATTCCACCCGGGTGGTGACATTGCGGAGCCCGTGGCGTGCGCTGATGCGCGCTGTGGCATGATGATTTGCTACGACCTGCGCTTCCCGGAGATGGCGCGTATGTTGAGCTTGCGCGGCTCTCACGTTCTGTTCGCGCCGTCGGGTTGGGTGCAGGGCGATATGAAGCTGGACCACTGGCAGACGATGATCAAAGCTCGAGCGCTGGAGAACGGCTGCTATCTCGTTGCGCCGGGCCAAACCGGCAACATTTATATCGGTCACAGTTTGGTGGCAGACCCGTACGGCCGCATTTTCGCCGATATGGGCGAAGCTGAAGGCTTGGAAGTCGTGGATCTCGATCTTGACGTCGTAACCGAGGCACGCGAAAAGCTGCCGCTCTTAAAGAATCGCCGCGCGGAAGTTTACGCCAGGCATCTGGTCAGCCGGTAAATACCGGCTGTTCAAGGTTCAAGAGTTCAGAACCTCCGCGTTCTTCAGCCTTAGATCGTCAGCTCGACAATCTCCGCACTCACATGCGGACCGTCAACTCGGATTTTGCCGACTGCTAGCGGCAATTTGAAGCGGCGCGGTCCCGGGCTGCCGGGATTTACGAAGAGTACGCCGGCTTTCTCGATAATCGAGGGCTTGTGCGAGTGACCGCTGACGACCACCCGAAATTTACGTGCCGCAGGGCTAAAGTCCAGCTCATTAACGTTATGGATCATGTAAAGCCTATGCTGCCCCACTTTGACAATACGGACTTCAGGCAGGCGCCGCGCCCAATCACCAGTATCGTTATTTCCTTTGATGGCAGCCAAGGGCGCGATTTTTTTCAACTCGGTTAGAACCTCCGGCTTGCCGATATCGCCGGCATGAAGAATCAGATCAACTCCGGCCAGTTCGCGCAGGGCCTCCGGGCGGAGCAGACCGTGAGTATCAGATATCACGCCTATGACCTTGCAGTCGCGAGAAGAAGCGAAATGACACTGTTTCATCGCATCAGCGTTCTTGATTTAGCCGCCGTCGCACCCTTATAGTCGTGTTAGAATCCAAGGAGGCTTTATGTTTCCTCATCTCAAAGGATTCAATCTGCGCGGCTGGATCGATGAAAACCGCGGCAGCTGGGGCCAGCGGCGAGTCATCTGGCAAGACTCTGATTTCATCGCCTTCGTCACGCGCGGGCCAAACCGCCGCAAGGATTACCACATCAATCCCGGTGATGAAATCTTCTACCAGCTCGAAGGTGAGCTCAACCTCCATTATATGCATGAGGAAAAACCCGAGTTGGCCGTGCTAAAAGCCGGCGACCTGTTTCTCTTACCAGCCCGCGTGCCGCACTCGCCACGGCGGACGGATGGTTCCTGGACGTTTGTCGTGGAAAGAAAACGCACCCAGCAAGAGATCGACCGGTTTATCTGGCCATGCGAAAAATGCGGCAACCAGCTTTACGAGGCGGAAGTACGGTTCGATGATCCGGGAGATGCAGTCGCGACCGTTACGAACCTTATGAAATCCGATCCGGCTGTTGCGACGTGCAAAAACTGCGGAGAAGTACTCGTCCTGTAGCGCACGCATGGCGCGCGCCAGGTTCAATGTTCAATGGTTTAGACTATAAATCCGTGCTATGAACGTTGAGCGGCGGGCGTTTTCGTGTCCGCTCTTTCCCTGAGCGCCCGCCAAACTTTGGGGGGCGTCAACGGCAACTCCTGAATGCGCACCCCGACGGCGCGCGAAACGGCGTTTGCCACTGCAGAAGCGACAGGCAATAAACCACCTTCGCCGATCCCCTTGGAGCCGAACGGTCCGGGTCCATTGCCATTTTCAATGAGAATGGTTTCTAAATTGTCAGGCAGATCTCCGAATGTCGGCACACGGTAATCGATCAAGTTGCCGTTTAGCAGTTGGCCTTCTTCGTACACCATTTCTTCCATCAGCGTGTGCCCGACACCGAACATAACCGCGCCTTCGTCCTGACCGATGCACTGCTCCGGGTTGATCGCTTTGCCGGCGTCGCAAGCGGAAACATAATTGAGCAGGCGGATGATGCCCGTTTCGCGGTCCACCTCCACTTCGACCCCGCCCCAGCCCACTTCCCAAAAGGTCGTTGTCGAACCCAGCACGGCTTTGGTACTGCGCTTGTCCTTGTAAAGTCCTTTACCGATGATCTCGCCCGCTTTGCTGCCAAAAAACTCGACGATGACTTTGCTGTACGGAATACTCCGGCCGCTTTCGGTGCACACCTGCCCGTCTCTTAAATGTAAATCCGCGGCTTTTTCTTTAAGGACTTTGGCGGCGCATTGAAGCAACTGATTTTTCGTATCCTGAGCGGCACGCTGCACGGCGGTGCCCATTACGACCATGGAGCTGCTGGCGCTGGTGGAAATGTCGTAGGGAGTCACGTCCGTGTCGAGTTGCGCCACTGTTATTTGCTCGAGTGGCAAAGCGAGTTCCTCAGCCACCACTTGGCTAAGCGCCGTGCGCGGACCCTGGCCGACCTCAACAGTTCCCGTCAGCAGCACTACGCTACCGTCCGAGGACATCTTGACGGTAGCGCCGGCGACCTTGTAAGTCCCGCCGGCATCTTTAATGCAACAGCTCAGGCCTTTAGCACGGTTTAGTGTATCGCTCTTCTCCTTCCACTTGATCGCGTCAGCCACTCTGAGCAGCCCTTCTTCCAAATCGCAGTCAACCGGCGTGTCTCCGGCCGTATAAAGGTCGCCTTTCTTGAGCAGATTCTTTAGACGAAAATCGAGTGAGTCGATGCCCAGCCGCTCGGCGATCATGTCCATCTGCGACTCATATGCCCAGGTTACTTGCAGGGCGCCGAAGCCGCGAAACGCTCCTGCCGGTACCGTGTTGGTGTAAACTCCGTAAGCTTCGACCTTGGCATAAGGAATGTTGTAGGGACCCAGCGCCCTATAACCGGCTTTCTGAGTGACCCGTGGTCCGGCGTCGGCGTAAGCGCCGGTATCCATATAGACCTGACAGTCTCGCGCGAGCAACTTGCCATCCTTGGTCACGCCCGTTTTGACCGTAACCCGCGCCGGGTGGCGGGTGATTGTTTTGAAACTCTCGTTTATGGACAAAGC
>DATACQ010000143.1:0-5829 GCA_036258955.1 Binatia bacterium | reverse complement strand
GTAAATGCCTACATGACACTGGGCTTCGAATCGGTCACAGAGCAAGTACGCTAAAACCATGATTCGAGCGCGCCAAACGCTGTTCATATGGAAGAGATTCTCCGGAACTTTTTTCTGAAAAAGCAGTCAAATACATCGGATGCGACGGTGTCGGCGGATATTAGCGACGCGGAATGCGTCCGGCGGTTGCAACGGGGAGAGACCGAGGCCTTCGCAATTCTGGTGGAGCGTCATCAAAAGAACATCTTCAATCTACTCTACCGTATGCTCGGCGACTACGATGACGCTGCGGAAGTTTCTCAGGAAGCATTTCTTTCCGCCTACCGTTCCATCAAGAGTTTTCGCGGCGACGCGAGCTTCTCGACTTGGCTTTACCGTATTGCCGTTAATCATGCGAATACACGGCGCAAAACCGTCGCCCTTTTGCACCACCGCGCCGCTCGCATTGAATCTTTGGAAACAACGACGGACGGCGCCTCTGATCCGGCCGATGCCTTGGAGCGCAAGGAGATGCGCGAACGGGTGCAGGCGGCGTTAAACGGACTCGACGCGGAGGATGCAACGATCATTTTACTGCGGGATCTTCAGGACGTGCCGTACGAGGCTGTGGCCGATATCTTGGACGTTCCTATCGGCACAGTAAAGTCACGGCTGCACCGAGCGCGCCGGGCGCTCAAGGCGCGACTTGCGCCATATTTTAAGGGTAAAAGGATCGCAAAATGAATTGCCAAGACGTACAGGGACAACTCTCGGATTATCTCGATTTCTCCCTCAGTGCGGCGCAATTGGCGCTAATCAAGAAGCATCTCGCGGCTTGTCCGCCGTGCCGTGAGGAAGCAGAAGTGTTGAGCGAGTGCATACGCGAGGTCGGGACACTACCGGTGCTGGATGTGCCGCTGGGATTTACCCAGCGCGTGATGTCCCATGTGCGCGAGGAGGCAACACAGCCGAGCTTTTGGCAACGATTTTTCTTGCCGTTAACGGGAAAACTGCCGGCACAGGCGACCGCTGTTGTCATTATCGGAATTCTCGGCATTTACCTGCTGCAAACGGAACAACCGCAGCAACAACTTACGATGGCGCCCGAGGCGATTACGCCAGCGGCCACTAACGAGCAGGACAGCACGCCGCTGCCGGCAAAAGAACCTAGCTCTCCAACGGCTTCCGCCGGCCCGAAACCCCAAAGCTCACCCACTCAGGGAAACGGGCAAATAGCACCAGCCGTTCAACAACCATCGATATTACGAGAACAGAGCCACGTCGAACCTACGACTGCACCCTTGCCATCGGCCGAGAGCGTGCCAGAGCCGGTAGTACCCGAAACGACGGTGCCCAGCGCACCTATTATAACGACGCCGGTGGTTTCGCCTGGATCTACGGCGCCGATGCCGGCGAACAGCGGCGCAAATTCATTCTCCAACCGACCAGAGCCCGACATTTCATCAGCTTTCAGGGCGAGCCCCATCAACATCGAGCCGTTCGCTGACTTGGAATTAATCCTGCGGCGCCACACCGCTCCATTAACGACCGGCGGCGATGTGCGAAACACCGAATTAGGCCAAGCTGCTGCCCCCCGGCCGATAGAGCGCCTAATGGCTGCTATCCCCGACCGTAGCCGCCCACAAACCATCTGGATCAACGTTCCCGAAGATCAGTACGAATCCTTCAAAAGCGAGCTTTACACAATCGGCATCATCGAGTCGGAAAGCCGTGTCCCGATGTTGCGCGAACAGACCGGCGGTTACGCCGACCGCCAGATTCGCGTGAAGCTCACTGCCGTTCCGCCGGCTGACACGTCAAGCCCGAATACTGCGCCCGCAGACCGCTAAGCATCGCAGCAGACCGGAGACATACGGAGAGATACGGCCCGCGCATTTTCGCGCACGCGCAGTCGATCAGCCAACAAAAAGTGTGAACTTAGCGC
Source organism: Binatia bacterium (assembly GCA_036258955.1). Taxonomy (GTDB): domain Bacteria; phylum Desulfobacterota; class Binatia; order UBA9968; family UBA9968; genus DATACQ01. The sequence continues at coordinate 3,905 of DATACQ010000143.1, read as the reverse complement.
CGTTTAGATTCATCAGCGGTTGGGGTTTTAGCAAGCGCCGGTCCGGCGCGAGCACTCTTGTAGCGATCGCCCAATTTACCGGCGGCAGCGGTTCGAGATTATGAATTTCATCAAGCGTAAAATATCCCGCGTGATCGACTTCGCGGCCGTCGGGATTTGGCTCCCCAGCGATAGGATTTAGCAACAGAACCACGTATATGCCGTTGCCGGTATACGGATCACACCGGCTGCGCAGCCCTAGAACCGCTTCGACTTCGGCCGTAACGCCTGCCTCTTCCTGTACTTCTCGAACCACCGCCTGTTCAATGGTCTCCTCCGGTTCAATAAACCCGCCGGGAAGTTGCCAATTGCCACGGCCGTGACGCGACGCGCGGCGCACCATGAGCAGGCGGCCGTCGCGCACGACTGCGCCGCCAACGCCGATGTTATAGCCGCTGTTGTAGCGTTCGGGAATCGCCATTTCAAAGCGCTAGCTGAAAGAGCCGCTGGGCGTTTCTCCAGCGGATCAGTTCTTTGGCGTGCTCCGAAATACGGGCATTCTCCCGGAGTAGACGCACGTCTTCGAATTTCATCTTTCCGCCGGGGTCATCGTGTGGGTAATCGGTAGCGAAGAGAAATCTTTCCGGGCCCAAAAACTCGATCGCGTCCGGCAGTTCCGGCTCTTCTGTTTCGATGGTGAAGTAGAAGTTCTTTCGAAAGTAATAGCTCGCCGGTTTTTGGTTTTTCTCCAGAAAAACTTGCGCCGGGTAAAGCGCGCGGGCGCGGCGCAGGCGCTCGCCGACCTCCGTCAAGATGCGCGCCGAAGGTGGCGCCTCCTGATCGTCGTAGTCCACGGGCGGCCGTTCTAGCACGCGGTCGAGCCATTGGACCAGCGGCTTAATGAATGCGGTTCCTGCCTCCGTGAAAACAAATTGTAGTTCCGTGAACTGATCGAGCAATCCGCTAGTAAATAGCGAGACCAGACTCATTTGGCCTTCCTGAGGCGCAAAAATATAAAGCCCATCGCGCTGAAAGGCCGTAAGATTGCTGATGCGATGCCCATGCTGCACGTTATGCAGGTAAATCGGCATCGCTAGCTCTTCGGCTCGTTTAAAAAACGGCCAAAGTTCGCGCCGGCTGCCGAGCGGCTCGCTATACGGATGATCATGGACCGGGAACACCTTATCGAGCACAACTGAACAGAAGCCCTTTTCCTTCGCCCACTCCAATTCTCGAATCGAGCCCAAGACATCCTGGAGGGGAATTAACGCCGCACCCAAGATTTTACCGCCGTAATCGTTCATCAGCTGCAGCAACGCTTCGTTGTGCGAACGCGCCATCGCGCAGGCGAGTTGGGGCTCGAGGAGATAAGACCACCAGCCTGAGAACTGCGGCAGGACTACATGCCGTTCAATACACAGCCGCTCATCGTAGTCTTTCATGCGTGCTTGCGGCTCCCAGAGGCTTTTGAACATCGCCCCCGAGCCGGGGGCGGGCAATGGACTAGTCCCCGGCACATCGCGATAACCGGGAAAATCGACGCTCACGTAAAGACTTTGATCATCAAACTTAAGCCTGGGCTTGAGCGCTTCGAAATTGCCGCTGACCCGCTCGAAAGCGTTCGCCGGCATGAGATGGGTATCACAATCAATGATCATCAAATTTCCTTTGAATCAAAGGTTGCCGAGATAGTTGGCTTATAGAGTCACGCGTAAGCTGATGTCAAGCGCGGGTACTTAAGGCCGGCAGAAACAGGAATTTACGCGATAAAACATTTGGAGCAAAGCCGCATGAGTATGGGCCATGTCGCGCAAAGCGCGCTGAGCGAAGTCGTTAGAGTCTTTGTTGGAAGGCTAATTAGGAAGAGGTGCTGGATAAGATCTTGTAGGGGCGACCAGCGGCCGCCCCTACCCCGGTGCAAACTTGTCGTTGAATGTGATCTTTCTGCAGTCTTATCGCCGCTTACCGCCACCAACCCCACCAACCACCGCGATCGCGCTCCCATCGATTGTTGTTCCAGCCATAATCGCGCCGCCAGTAACCATCGGAGCCGCGATACCAGCCGTACTTATCCAAATCACGATTCAACTCAGCCCGATCCCGGTTCAATTCGCGGCGGCTTTCGTTCACGTCGCGCCGGCTGTCCCAAACTTCGGCGCGAGAGCGCGCAATTTCTTCCCTCGGCGCGCGCCGCCAGATGTCCTGTCGTAGCTCCGCGCGATCGCGCCGCAACTCTCTAAGATCGTCGCGCAACTCAGAGCGGCTATTATGGACTTCGCGCAAGTCTTGGCGGATCTCACTACGCGCCCTGCCGTATCCGCGCGGGGAATCGGCGAAGGCGACTTGGCTAATCATCAAAGTTGACGCTAATCCCGCACCGACCAACAACGCAGTTTTCTTTGCTTTTTGCATATTCTGCCTCCTCAGCCGTTTAGACGGGCCCTGTTGAAAAACGTTTACCGCCGGGGTTAAGCTCATGGATACGCGTAAATGCTTGAATTTGCGCGCGCTTACCTTCAGGAGTTCTTCAATGGCTGCAAACCCGGCGTACGATCCGACCGACCCCCAATACTATGATGCTCAAGATTTACGTGCTGAGACTGAGCGGATCTTCAGCCTGTGCTCGGACTGCCGGCTGTGCGTCCGATACTGCGGCAGCTTCCCCAAGCTCTTCGATGCTATCGATAGTTACTGCACCGACGAGAAATACGCCGAAGTCGATACCAAGAAGCTAAAGACCGCAGACGTGGATGAAGTGGTTGATCTCTGCTTTCAGTGTAAGCTCTGCTATATCAAATGCCCCTACACCCCGGGCGATCACGAGTGGGCCATCGACTTTCCTCGTCTCATAGCACGAGCCAAAGCGAAACGAGTCAGAGAGCACGGCGTCCCGCTGGGAGAAAAAGTGATGGGGAATCCCGACATCGCGGGGAAAATAGGAACGGCGGCTTCGCCGCTCGCCAACTGGGCAAACGAAAGCAAACTGCACCGGCAGTTCATGCAGAGCCTGTTAGGAATTCATAAAGACAAGAAGCTACCGCGCTTTGCTGCACGCAGTTTGGCACGTCAGTTTGCGGCGCGAAGAGTAGAGCCGCGCGGCCAACCCGCGGCAAAGGTCGCGTTCTTCTCAACCTGCTACGTGAACTACAATGAGCCGGAGATCGGCCTCGACACACTCGAGGTGATGGGACGCAACAACGTCGACGTGAGTTTTGCGTACGAACGTTGCTGCGGTATGCCACTTTGGCATAACGGGGACATGGATGGAGCTGTTGCTGCGGCTAAGGAAAACGTCGCCAGTCTCGCTCGCTTTGTCGATGAAGGACGAACTATCGTAGCGACAAATCCCACCTGCTCGCAGATGATTCGCGTCGAATATCCGAGATTACTGCCCACAGAGGACGCGAAAAAAGTGGCTGCGCGAACCATGGACCCCATGGAATTTTTCGCCAAGCTGGCGGCGCAAGGAAAACTCCATAAAGAATTCAAAACCGGCGCGGGCACGGTCAACTATCATATGCCGTGCCATCTGCGCGCCCAAGGCGTCGGTTACAAGACCCGCGATGTGCTCTCGTTACTGCCGGATACGAAAGTCAAAGTCATCGAAGAGTGTTCAGGCCACGATGGCACCTGGGCAATGAAAAAGGAGAATTTCGAGGCTTCGCTCAAATGGGGAAAGCGCGCTTTTACACAGATGATTGAAGGCGAACCGAACACCGCCTGCTCCGACTGCCCACTGGCGGCGATTCAAATTGAACAGGGTACCGGGACGCGGCCGCTAAACCCCGTTCAAATACTGGCCAAGAGCTATCGCGGCGAAAAAATCCCCTGAGAAGTATGCGCCATAACATAAGTGTCACTCTGAGGCGCAGCCGAAGAATCTCATTTTGTTAAACAGCAAGGCGCATAGCGCATGGCGCATCCGG
>DATACQ010000142.1:0-4120 GCA_036258955.1 Binatia bacterium | reverse complement strand
CGCTAGCCGAAGATTTTTATAAGGGGAAGACGATCCGGGTCATCGTAGGAGTCGCCGCCGGCGGCGGTTACGACACTTACGCGCGGATGGTGGCGCGCCATATCAATCGCCATATCCCGGGCAATCCGGAAACGGTGGTCGAAAACATGACCGGCGCCGGGGGTTTAGTGGCGGCTAATCACCTTTACAAACAAGCCACGCCCGACGGTTTGACGTTGGCTATGTTCAACAACTCGCTGGTCGTGCAGAAAGGGCTCGGCGATCCGCGGATCCGCATCGATTTTCGCAAGCTGGGATGGATTGGTGCGCCCAGTGTCGGCGTGCCCGTATGTATGGTCATGGGGTTTACCGGACTAAAGACGTTGGAGGATGTCCTCAACTACAAGAAGCCGTTGAAAGTGGGAGCTACCCGGGCGGGCTCCACCGGGCACGACTTGCCGCTGATCCTGAACAAAACCTTGGGAACCCAGTTCGAGGTCATCAGCGGATACACTGGAACAGCCACAACGCGACTCGCCCTGCAAGCACACGAGCTCGAGGCGTTTTGTTCGCAGTGGGAATCGATGAGGGTCACGGCGCGCGCGATGCTCGAGGCTTCGGGCGGTGACAAACTCATTCCTTTTGTGATCAGCGAACGAGTGAAAGATCCAGAGGTGAAGCACCTGCCGAGTTTCAAAGAAGCCATCAAGGATCCGAAAAAGTACGCGATCTACAGGGCGTGGGCGTCACAAATGGATTTTCAGCGCCCCTTCAGCGTCCCGCCTGAAACGCCGAAGGATCGCATCGAAATCTTGCGTAAGGGCTTGGCTGATACACTGAAGGATCCCGAGCTACTGAAGGAGGCAAAAAAATCCGAGCTCATCATCACCCCGGTTTCGGGCGAAGAGACAGAAAAGCTCGTTGACGAAATTCTTTCTATGCCTGCCGATGTGAAGCAGAGCCTTTCGTTCTTAGTGCGCAAACCAGGCAAGTAGCGCCAGGATAAACGGCGCCGTAGACTTTGAAGATGTGTCGCAATGTTGTTTGAGGCGTAGCCGAGCAGCAAAGCGCAGAGCGCAAAGGGCCGGATTCGGAACGCTTTGCGCTATGCGCTTACCCCTTTGCGGCACAGCTTCTTTGAATAGAGGAGGACCAAGCATGTCAATGTTCCGGGTAAAAAGCATTTTCGGGTTGCTGGCGATAACAGCACTGATACTTAGCGCTGCTTCGAGCGGCATGACCGCCGAATCATCAGCCGTCCCACTGCCCACCGGCTGGAAGACTCCCAGCGAACTTTACGCCAAGCTGGCTAAACTGCCGTCCGACCAACTCCATCAGGTTATTTACGAAGGAGCCAAGAAAGAGGGTGCTCTCACCTATGCCGGTCCGTTCGAAGAGAGCCAGATGGCGAAGCTGTTGCAAGGCTTCATGGAAAAGTATCCGGGTATCGACGCCAAGGGTATGGGCGGCCAGCAAGAGGATATTAGTAACCGGGTCCTCGCTGAGGCGCGTGCCGGCCGTAGCAGCTTCGACATCATCAGCATCGGCACGTTTCTGAAACAGTACCGAGAGGCAAAGGCTCTGGCCGAGCTTCATGATCTGGTCGGTGATGGGCGCTATCCCGCCCAGTTTCGCGGCAGAGACTTTTACTCCTGGAATCTTTTAAGCATGATCATCGCCTACAACACTAATCTGGTGAAGCCGGCGGAGGCTCCCAAAAGTTACGCGGACATGCTCGATCCCAAATGGAAGGGCAAATTTTCCGTCGACAACTCACCGGACACGTGGGTATTCGGCATGCTGCACAAATGGGGCGCCGAGAAGACTTATGATTATCAGAAGCAGCTCATTCAGAACCAAAACGCGTTGATCCGAAAGGGTCATACCAATCAGACCAACCTGCTGGTCGCCGGCGCCTTCCCCGTGTCCGTCGAGTTGTACTCATACAAAATAGCGGACCTGAAGAATCAGGGCGCGCCCGTCGACATGATTCTCCCCAAGGAGTTTGTGTCAGCTGAGGCCAGCGGAGTCGGCATCAGCAGCCGGGCGGCGCACCCGTACGCGGCGCTGCTCTTTGCGCGCTTCCATGTGGATCCCGACGGCGGGCAGAAAATTCTCGCCCAGTTCGGCCGCGCGATGGCACACCCCGACACCAAGCTCAAATACAAGGAGCTGCAGCAACTCACGGCTAAGGACACGCTGGACCGCATGTCGCTGCTGACCGCTGAGGAACTCGCGAAGTACAGCGAGCCGTACACTAGAATCATCAAGGAAATTTACAACCCGGCGTTCCGGGGTAGCAAGTAAGCCAGGGTTTTCCATAGCTGTTATTCAGAAATTCCGAAAGTTTGCATGAGTACCGAAGCGGTTTCAGTACCAGCGAGACGTTCAGTACGCTTGCCGTTTAATTGGCCCCTTTGGTTCAGCGGTCAGTCCGTGGGCATAGGTTTGCTGAGCCTGGTGTTAATTTGGCTGATCATGGTGCCATTGGCGGTGGTGTTGTGGGGCGCTTTTCGTGATGGCCAACCCGGCCAGCCCGGCGAATATACGCTGATGAAATTCGTCGAGGCGTATCAGGGAACCCTGCTCCAGACCGTCGGCAACACCATGATGTTTTCCCTGGGCGCCGCGTTCTTGTGTTTGGCGCTCGGCACTTTTCTCGCCTGGGTCACCGAGCGAACTAATTCACCGATGCGGCCATTGATTTACGCCGTATCGCTGTTTCCGCTGATCGCTCCCGGTGTCTTGATGGCCAGCGCGTGGGTGCTGGTGCTTCATCCGAAGATTGGCATCATCAACGTCGCCGCGCAAAGTTTGCTCGGGATTGAAGGTGCGCTGTTCAACGGGTACAGCATGGCCGGTATGATCTGGGCCCAGGCAATGGACCAGATTTCGCTGCCCTTTTTGCTGATGGCCGCGGCCTTTCGCTCCATGGACCCTTCGCTGGAGGAAGCGTCCGCGGTGGCGGGAGCGCGCTTGGGTATTACTATGCGCAGGGTAACGCTGCCGCTGCTCCTGCCTGCGGTGCTGGCCGTTTTCCTGCTCGTCTTCGTCCGCGCCATCGAGAGCTTCGACGTACCCGCTGTGCTCGGCGTGCCCGCCGGTATTCCGGTGTTCGCCACTCAGGTGTTTCTTGCGGTTTGGGATGTGCCGCAGGACTATAACGTCGCTTCGGCCTTCGGCGTCGGTTATTTGGTAATCAGCCTTCTACTACTCTATCTCTATCACCGTGCGACGCGCATGTCGGAACGTTACGTCACGGTGACCGGAAAGGCGTTCCGGCCCCGTCGTATGCAACTCGGCCGTTGGCGTTGGCCGCTCAGCGTTTTTAGCTTGCTGCTCCTAGCCTTCGGTGTGGGCTTGCCGGTCTTCGTCTTTGTCTGGACTTCGTTCGTAAAGTTCTATCAGATACCATCTCTTTCGCAGCTCTCACAATTTAGTCTCGACAACTACCGAGCGATTTTGGAGTTGCCCCATACCGCGCAAAGTATTTACAACACGATGCTGGTGGGGATTCTGTCATCTCTGATTATCGTCCTGCTTGCTGCAATCATCTCCTGGATTGTCATCCGCAGCCGGGTTCGAGGTCGAAAGTTTTTGGACTTTCTATCCTTTTCGCCTATCGCGATACCCGGCACGGTTATGGGTCTTGCGCTCTTGTGGCTATATTTGGTCGTGCCGATTCCGATTTACGCCACCCTCTGGATTTTGATTGTTGCTTTCGTCGGCAAGTACATCACCGTCGCCGTGCGCTCGACCCACGCTTCATTGCAGCAGATCAGTGTCGAGCTCGAAGAAGTATCAACCGTGAGCGGCGCTTCCTGGGGCCGCACCTTCCGCTCTGTGGTGCTGCCATTGATGGCTCCAGGCCTAGTGGTGGCGTTCATTTACAGCCTGTCGCTGACGTTTAAAGTTTTGTCCATGCCCATACTACTCGGCAGCGTCGACACTAAGCTGATGTCTGTAACCATTTACAATCTCTATGAAGACGGTCAGTACCCGATGCTGTCTGCCATGGGCGTGATCTTGCTGCTGCTCGTTCTCGCGCTCTCTCTAATCGGCGCGTACATCGGGAAGCGCTTCGGCGTGAAACAGGACTAAGGCACGGGAGACTACCCGGCCTGATCAACCAGAACCGGAG
>DATACQ010000141.1:0-3696 GCA_036258955.1 Binatia bacterium | reverse complement strand
CGACGTGATTGCGGCGACCGGAAAGACCACTGAAGAAGCGTATCTTAAACACCTTGGCGCAAAAGGGATCATCTCGCGGGAGGAGGCCAACGATACTTCGGGGCGCCCCTTGCAGAAACCTCGCTGGGCAGGGGTGGTCGATACGGTGGGCGGTAGCATCCTGGCAACGGCACTGAAGACGGCGAAATACTCTGGCCTCATCGCGGCTTGCGGCAATGCCATGTCTGCCGACCTCAATACGAATGTGTACCCTTTTATTTTGCGCGGTGTGAGCTTGCTTGGCGTTGACTCAGTCGAAGTTCCAGCGCGCGCACGGAATATGGCTTGGCAAAAACTCTCTGGAGAATGGCGGCTCGATTTAAGTGGCGATCTCATTACCGAGTGTTCTCTCGAGGAGCTTGATCCCAAGATCGATCAGATCTTGCAAGGCGGGATGCGCGGCCGTGTCGTTATCGATCTGAATAGGTAGGGGACGGCATGCCGTGTCCCTACACTTCCGACGATGAAACGACGCAAAGGAGAAAAATCGATTCGTGACAGATGATCAGAATCATAGGGCGGATACCGCGCTTGGCCACTTGCGCGTAATCGAGCTTGGCGACATCCCCGCATCCTATGCAACCCGCTGGCTTGCCGATCTAGGCGCCGATGTGATCAAGGTCGAACCTCCGGGTGGCGACCCAAATCGTCTTCTGCCCCCGTTCGCGGGAAATATTGAAGACCCCGAGCGTAGTCTCGCCTTCATTCACGCCAACACGAGTAAGCGCAGCATCGTTCTCGATCTGGAGAACAGAGATGAGCGCGAGATTCTTGCCAGGCTGCTTGGAACAGCAGATCTCCTGATCGAAGGAACCCCGCTAGGTTATCTGGAAAAGATAGAGTTCACTGACGAGCGATTTCAAAGGAGTTTTTCACATCTCGTCGTTGTTTCGCTGACGCCGTTTGGGCGTAGCGGTCCTTATCGGCACTACAAAGGCAGCGATGCCATTGCCAACGCAACGGGTGGATTTCTCTACGGCCAAGGCGACGATAAAAAAGGGCAATGCACCGCGCCCAGTCACCTGGCCTATCAGATGGCTGGCGCTATGGCGGCAGCCCTCGCCATCGCCGCCGCGCGCCATGCTCGGGAGACGGGCGCGGGTCAGCGCATCGACATATCGCTGCAAGAAGCGCTCACGTTCACCAACAGCAGTTCCATCGCGCGTTACAGCCGGGAGAATCGCCTCGAGCGACGCCCCGGCGGCAAAGCTTACGGCGGCGCGGGAACCAACATCTATCGCTGCAAGGATGGCCGATACGTTCATTTTACGACCAACATGCCGCACATGTGGCGCGAATTCGCGCAGAACTGGATGACCGACAAATCGCTTGCGGGCCCGGAGTGGGAGAATCCCCGCTACCGCGATGCCCATGCCGAAGAAGTTTCCAAAGCCTTCGCCGACTTCATCGGCCAATTCGACGCCGATGAGTTCGCCCGGGAAGCGCAGGCGCGGCATCTCGCAGCCGCGCCGCTTAACACCGTCGGGCAGTTTGTCAACTGCGAGCAAAATCGCTCGCGCCGCTGGCTGCAGGAGATCGAGCATCCGGTGATTGGCCGCTATGTTGCTCCAGGATTTCCTATGCGGCTTTCGCTTACTCCGATGCAGGTGCGCCGTCCAGCGCCACTGTTGAACCAGCATCGGCAGGAGATTCTCGAGGAGCTGGATAGAGTAGCGCCACGCGCGCAGGCCTTGCCCGTGGCTACGGCCGACGCCCGCCGTCCGATGCTCGCGGGTCTCCGGATGGCCGATCTCACACAGCAATACGCCGGCCCTCTCGGTACCGAAATCCTCGCGTACTACGGCATGGAAGTCTTTAAAATCGAGACCGGTACGATCCCGAGCAAAGAGAGAGAGGCCGCCGTGCACGCCTGTATGAACCGCGGGAAGCTTGGCTGCACGGTGAACTTGCGTCATCCTGAAGGTAAAGAGCTTTTCAAGCAACTTGCGGCAAAATGCGACGTCGTCGTCGATAATTTCAGCTCCGGAGTATTGGAGCGGCTAGGTTTCAGCTTCGACGCTTTGCAAAAGGTTAACTCCGGCATCGTGCAAGCGGTGATGCCGGGCTGGGGACTTACCGGTCCCCTCAAGTCTTGGGTGGCGTGGGGGTGGCAATTGCTCGCCTACACCGGGGTGATGCGGCTGTGGGGCTACCCTGATTCACCCATGGAGACCCGGTGTAAGATCGCGTGGCCGGACCGCATCGGCGCGATCACAATGGCGGTGGGCGTATTGGCTGCGCTCGAATACAAGCAACGAACCGGGAAAGGCCAATTCATTGAGGCAGCGATGCTTGAGGCCCAAGGGTCGATGCTGGGACCCGCGATTCTCGATTACACCGTCAACACGAACGAATGGGATGCCATGGGCTACAAAGAAGTCATTGGCCAAGTCTACGCTCCCTATGGCTGTTATCCATGCGCGGGTGAGGACAACTGGATCATTATCGCTTGCGCGGGCGATGCCGAGTGGCGCAGAGTGGTGGAGGTGATTGGCGCGGGAAGTTGGGCTATGGATGGGAGGTTCGATACTCACCAGGGCCGTAGAGAAAATTCTCACGAGCTGGATACCTTGCTCTCCCAGTGGACGGGTAAGCGCACGCCGCGACAAGCGTTCCGCTTGTTGCAGGAAGCGGGGGTTGCGGCGGGTATCCCCTCATCAGGGGAGGATCTTTTTTACGACATTCATCTGCGCGCGCGGGGGCATATCGTCCAAACCGAGGCTCAACCCTGGGGGAAAATCACCCATCACGGCCTGCCGGGCATTCCATCTCTCTCGGCCGCTAGCGCTGCCCGTCCGGCACCCTGGATCGGCGAACACAACGACTATGTCTTCGGCGAGGTATTAGGGCTCAATCGGGAAAGGATGGAAGAGTTGAAGGAATCCGGTGCGATCAAATAACTGGTCAGACGGCTGAGAACCGAAATGAGGCAGGACGACTTTCGTCAGGGCACGCTAAATACACTGTTCCTGCGGCGCAGCTCGGTGTATGAAAATGTAGGGCAACCGGCTAACGCCGCTCCGTACGATCGCGAATACCTTGGCAAGTGCGGCAATACTCAGCTTCCGGAAAGGTCTCGAGCCAGTCCGCTTCAATCACGCAACTGCAGCTAGCGCAGGCGCCGTAGTTGTTTTTTGAAACCCTTTCGAGCGCCCGCTCAACCTCACTCATCTCGCGCACGTACCAGCGGTTCAAGTAGTTTAGAAGGTTCCTGCGCCTCTGACGCGCCAAAGCATCCTTCCACTCGGTGTTTTTCTCCACCTCGGAACGCTCAAACTCAAGATGGTTGAGGGTCAGCGCGATTTGTTCCTTACGCTGCGACAATCTCGCAGCGAGCGCCCGCACTTTCATAGGTTCCATGAGCACCCCCTTACCTCAGTTTCGCTTAGGCTGAGTTCTATAGTGCCCCTGATGTGGATATGAGCTTCGTTTCACTCTACACCGACCAGACGAAGATAATCGCCCCAATCGTTGCTCACCGCTGATACCGATGGGAGTTGCTCTGGGAACGAAGCCTGGTGGCGGAAAATTGAGTGGAAGACAGTAAAGGCGTGGAGTGGTTCCTCACAGATGAACCGCACCACCCAGGCGCTGATTAGAAATTAGCACCCGGAACATGTCAGGTCAATTCGCGTTATTCAGCCCGCGGCAAACACT
>DATACQ010000140.1:0-6248 GCA_036258955.1 Binatia bacterium | reverse complement strand
ACCTATTCTGTCGCCTACCGGCTGCATAGAGCCGACGGCAAGTGGAAAATTTACGATGTCGTCGCCGAGAATATCAGTTTGGTCAACAACTACCGCTCGCAGTTCAATCGCGTAATCGCCAGGTCGTCGGTCGAAGAACTCCTGAGAACTATGAAGGCGCAGGCGAGTTAAACCCTTGCCCAGCAATAATTCGCCCTCGCTCTTCCGGCCAGCGTGCGCTGGTGAATCAAGATGTAGAAACGTCGTACGCGAAAAAGCTCATCTAGGAGATGGAGATGCTACATCTAGGTTGGAAAGCCGGCACCGAGCAGTATCCGCCGGATGAACTCCTCGAATACGCCGTCGCCGCCGAAGAAGCCGGTTTCGATTCCATCAGCGTCAGTGACCACTTTCATCCGTGGGCCGAACAAGGCCAGGCTTGTTTTGTTTGGACTTGGCTGGGAGCGTTAGCTGCCAAAACCAAAAAAATCAAGTTCGGCACCGGCGTGACCTGTCCAATACTCAGGTATCATCCTGCAGTGATCGCGCAAGCGGCCGCGACGGTGGCTTGGCTTGCGCCCGAGCGATTTTTTCTCGGCGTGGGCACCGGCGAGGCGCTAAACGAGTACTCGGCGACCGCTCAATGGCCGGATTACAAGATACGCCAAGCCCAGATGGCGGAGGCAATCGACCTGATGCGCGCCTTATGGACGGGCGAGAAAATCACGCATCGCGGCGTCTACTACCAGACGCGGCAGGCAAAGCTGTACACACGCCCGAAAGACTCCATCCCGATTTACGTCTCCTCCATGGTCCCCAACAGCGCCCGATTTGCGGGGACATATGGCGACGGCTTGATTACCGTTGGCGGAGAAGAGCCGGACACCTATGAAGAAATGTTCGCTAACTTCAAGGCCGGAGCCAAGGAAGCCGGCAAAAAGCCGGCCCAGATGCCGCGAATGGTAGAGCTCGGGGTCGAGTTTACGGATGACGAAGAGAACGCAATCAGCATTAGAAAAGCGTACTGGGCAGGCACCTTTGTCCCCGCCCTGTTTACGCAGAGAATCTATACGCCGGCGATGGCAGAGCAGAATGGCAGAGTTGTCGGTTCAGATGCAATGAAGGAGGGCGTGTGCATCTCGGCTGATGCCGATGACCATATCAAGCTTGCCCAGAAATATATCGATATGGGCTTCGATCATCTAGTTTTCCATGCCGCAGGCCCTGACCAGCGCGCATTTCTAGAAGCGTACGGTCGCGATGTCTTGCCGAAACTGCGCAAGCGCGCAAAGGCAAAATCCAGATCAGCGTCGTAACCGTACTTTCGAATCTTCGGCCGCGCTTCAGCTTTAAACCCGGATTCTTCAGTTGAATCTAGCTACCGCGAGAGCGAGGGGCGAGCCTCAAGTAGCGAAGACACCCAAGCATGCAGCTCAAAATCATTTTCGCCCTTTTCGCTGTGAATGGTTTATAGAGTTTTGGCAGGGCACAAGCACCGCTGATCGACGTTCGGTCAGAGGCAGAATCTATCGGCTTCGCTGGAAAGGTTTGCTCCCCGCTTCCGCATCAGGGCCAACTGCGGAATCCGGGTTTAATCGCTGTACCCTTGCCAGTGACTGATTCCTAATCTCTTCGTCTGCCTGTGATCCCCGCTGTTCTTGCGGTACCCTCAAGCGATGCCACAGCCAGATTTGCCTATTTTTGAACTCCGCCAGCAGCTGCTAGGAAGTCTGGCCACGCATAAGCGTCTGATTTTAACGGCGCCTACCGGCTCCGGTAAATCAACCGGAGTGCCGCAGATGTTGCTTGACGGCGGTTTGCTGCGAGATGGCCAAGTCGTTGTTTTGCAGCCGCGCCGTTTGGCCACCCGGATGCTCGCGGCCTGGGTCGCCCAGGCTCGCGCTGTGAAACTCGGCACGGAGGTAGGCTATCAGATACGGCTCGATAGTGTCATCTCGCCCAGCACGCGCATCCGTTATGTGACCGAAGGCGTGCTGCTGCGCCAAATGGTCGACGATCCCAAATTGAAGCGGATCAATGCGATCGTCTTCGATGAGTTTCACGAACGCCATCTTTACAGCGACATCAGTCTAGCCCGCGCGCTGCAGATCCAAGAAGCCGCGCGCCCCGATCTCGTCATCATCGTCATGTCGGCGACGCTGGATATCGTTGCCGTACAGAAGTATCTCCGTAGCTGCACCGTGTTGTCTTCGGCGGGGCGCGCTCATCCCGTGACCGTCGAGTATCTCCGCCAGTCTCGTATCGATACGCCCATCTGGGAGCTTGCGGTCAAAGAGCTGCAACGCCTCATAGGCGAATACCAAGGCGATGCGCTCATCTTCATGCCGGGAACCTATGAAATCAGCCGCACCGTCCAAGCGGCGCGCGCCGCCTTCGGCGCCGAATGCGTGGTAGTTCCCTTGCACGGCCAGTTGCCGGCGATCGATCAGGATGCGGCGTTGGCGCGCTATGAGCGTCGCAAAGTCGTTGTCGCCACCAACGTGGCAGAAACCTCTCTCACCATCGACGGCGTTCGCCTGGTCATCGATAGCGGCTTAGCGCGTGTTCCCCGCTATGACCCGCATCGCGGCATCAATACGTTGCTGATCGAAAGGATCAGCCGCGCTGCAGCCGATCAACGCGCGGGCCGGGCGGGACGCACGGCGCCCGGATACTGCTTGCGTCTGTCGACGGAGCATGACCACGCCGCCCGTCCCGCTCAGGAACTCCCCGAGGTAAGGCGTCTCGATCTTTCGGAGGTGATTCTCACACTGAAGGCGAGCTGCATATCCGACGTGAAGGGATTCCCCTGGTTGGAACCTCCCGAGCCGCGCGCGCTGGAACGCGCCGAAACTTTGCTCATGGATCTTAAAGCGGTTGATGCGGCGACGAGCACAATCACGCCGCTCGGACGACGCATGCTCTCCTTTCCCGCGCATCCACGCTACGCGCGCATGCTCCTCGCCGCCGGGGATCATGGTTGTGTGCGAGCGGTCGCCTTAATTGCGGCGCTGACGCAAGCACGGGATTTGCTCATCCTCCGCCGCGGAGACGAAGCGGTAGGCGAGCCCGCCGATCTGTTGAGCTAGAAGCGGAGTCGGACTTCTTTGTACTGATGCGAGCTTGGCAGTATGCCGAACGCAACGGCTACGACATTGACCGGTGCCGGCAGATGGGCATTCACCCGCATGCAGCCCGCCAGGTCGGGTCGTTGTTCGAACAGTTTCTGCGCATCGCGGCAGAGGAAGGTTTGGACATCGCTGAGGAGCGTGTCGATTTTGCGGCGGTCCAGCGTTGTTTGCTGGTCGGTTTTTCCGACCAACTTGCAAAACGAATGGCTCCGGACTCGCGTCGTTGTGAGCTGGTCCACGGTCGGCGGGGACTCCTGGCGCGGGAGAGCGTCGTAACAGCGCCGCTCTTTGTTGTGTCCGAGGCACGCGAAATCGAAAGCGGCAGCGGAAAAAACCGGTCGTTGAACGTTGTGCTGAGTCTGGCGACGGCGGTGAAAGAAGATTGGTTACGCGAGCTTTTCCCCGCCGATTTCGCGGAGACCCGCGTCGTTGTCTACGAGCCGGCCCTACGACGGGTGGTTGCACGCGACGAGGCGCGGTTTCGCGACCTCCTTCTCCGCGAGAAGCTTTCCGAGGATCCGCCGCTCGACGAAGCGGCGAGAATTCTGGCAGGCGAAGTTCTGGCCGGCCGCTGCGTTCTCCAGAAGTGGGACGAAGCGGTTGAACAATGGATTTTGCGGGTCAACCGATTGCGGGAGTGGATGCCGGAGCTGGGCTTACCGGCGATCGCGGAGCAGGACCGCGCCGAGATGATCTTACACATTTGCCACGGCGCGTACGGCTGCAAAGAAATCGAAGAGCGGAGTGTTTTGACGATCGTCAAGGCGTGGCTGTCGCGGCAACAACAGGGTTGGATCGATGAGTATGTGCCTGAGCGCATTCAACTGCCTCGTGGTCGCACAGTAAAGGTCGTTTACTCTGTTGAGGCGGCGCCGACGATTGCAGCGCGGATACAGGATCTGTACGGCATCAAAGAAGGGCTTTGGGTTGCGAACCATCGCGTTCCCGTCCGCATTCAGGTGCTCGCGCCAAGCAACCGCCCGGTCCAGGTAACTGACAACCTGGCGGTTTTCTGGCTTGAGACTTATCCCAAACTCAAACAGCAACTGCAGCGCAGATATCCAAAGCACGAATGGCGCTGAGCTGGCGGTAGGTGAGAGCCGCAAGGCGGAGAGGGAAGTCGGGAACGCATCGAGGCGTTTAAGCGCGGGAGAAACTGCACCCGCAATCCGTGCAATCTCTTCAGCGCTACGCTGAGCAATTGCTATGAAAGCGGCCGGATAAACCACCGAGGCTCGTTATTGTGGCACGACCCTTGCGGTCTTTGTCAACGCATGAACAAGGGTCGTGCTGAACCGTTGGAAGGAGATGCGATGAAACGACTATTTGCAGCCACGATTCTACTGGGAAGTGTCGGATTCGGTGCTGATACGCTATTCGCTCAGGGTATTCCCGCACCGAATGTGCCGGAAACCGTACTGCCTTCACTGTCGCAGATCCAGTCGGCTCCCGAACAATCTCGGCCAGACGTCCCGCAATCGGGACCACTTCCGGGACAGCCCGGGACAATCCCAGAGCGAATACAACCGCCGGACGCCACCAAGGAAGAGATGGTGATCTCACCTGAGGAAATCAAGAGGGCACAGGAAGGTTTGAAGGCGAAAGGACACAATCCGGGCGCGATCAGTGGCCGAATGGATGCAAAGACTCAGGAAGCGTTGCGCGAGTTTCAACGGGCGAATAATTTGGCCACAACCGGTGTCCTTGATAAGAAAACCGCCGAGAAGCTCGGCGTGACCGTGCCAAGTGAGACAGGTTCCACGCCGCAGCAGCGCTAGGGCCAGTTCAGCCACTGAGCGATACCGCGCCCCATGATCCATTCCAACTCGGCAGAGGAAAGCGATTTCATCTCCTCGGTAAAAAGGGTCACAACTTGACGGTAGGGACATGGCAGATGAGAGAGGTCCGTGCCCCAGAAACAACGTTCGGGTCCGAACGCGTCAACAACCCGGCGCACTATCGGATGTAGCGCCGGAAATGGATAGGGCTCATCCACGTAGCAAGGCAGAGCGGAGACTTTCACAGCAACATTTTTTAGCCGAGCAAACTTCAGCGTATTCGTAATGGCGGGCTCGAGCGATTTACCGCGAAGCGCCGAGCTCAATCCCATATGGTCGATAATTAGCCGAAGCCCCGGATGGCGCTCGGCAACTTCGAGCAGCTTCGGCACGTCGTTTGGCGCAAAGGCCATCACCGGGATGTCGTAACGCTCCGCGGCGTCCCAAAACCACTCCGCGGTTCCATCCACTAGCCATTGTCGCGAGCGCCCGGCGTTGAAAGTCATGCGTATACCGAGCATGTGCGGCTGATTTTTCCAATCGGCGAGCAGCGCGCGGCTTTCCGGCCGGTGAATTTTGATCTTCCCCATGACGGCGAAGCGATCGGGATGCAAGCGCGCGGCGTCTATCGATGTGTCGTTGCGGTCGTCTTCCCAGGTCGGCGGCACGAGCACGCAACGCTGAACACCGGCGGCGTCCATTTCACGAAGCAATTCGTCGTGGCCCAACGGCACCGGGCGATGCGGCGGCGATGCGTCTTCTCTGGCATAGGGCTTCTCCGGCGTCTCGGCCGCCCAGATGTGGACTTGGGAGTCGATGATAAACATAGGAGGCAATAGCCACTAGGCAACAGGCAACAGTTTAAGGCCCAGGTTCAAGGTTCAACGTTCAAAGAACAAAGTGAACCCGAATGGATAGTTCATAGTCTGCTGTCGTGCAGGCGTCAAGGTTTAAAAATACTGAAAGAGCAGCTAAACGAGCAAACGTCTGAAGCTCTTTGCCGCTCGCCTAATGCCTATTGCCGAATGCCTATTGCCTGCTGCCTATTGCCTCGATGACAGCTTCGGCGGCTTCCTCACCGCTGCGCACACAGTCGGAAATGCCGACACCGGAGTAAGCGCTACCGGCCAGTGCGATAGCAGGCACTTCGCGCAGCGCTGCTGTTACAGTCGCCACTTTCTCGTGATGACCGAGGTGATATTGCGGCATGGACTTGGGATGGCGCCAGATGCGACTTAAAATAGGCTGAGCCGTCACCCCGAGCAGACTCGCCAGCTCAGCCCGGACGTTTCGTTCCATTATCGCATCATCAGTGTCGAAAAGCTCGGGTTGCAGGCTGCCGCCGACAAACGCGCGCAGC
>DATACQ010000139.1:0-2850 GCA_036258955.1 Binatia bacterium | reverse complement strand
AAGCAATCACTGTCGATCACCGTTTCGCCATCAAACGGAATCTCCGGCGGATGGGCCGGCTCGGTGCCGCAGGCAATCACGAAGTGATCCGCTGTGTACTCCGCTTTTGCGGCGCCATGGACCACGACGAGCCGGTGTGGATCCGCAAAACTCGCAGTGCCATTGATAAAGTCCACATGATTGCGGGCCAGTTGACTCTGGATGACCTCCTGTTCGGCTTTCATGACGTGTCGGCACCGAAAAGAGAGATCCTCGAGAGTAATATCGGATTTGACTCTGAAGCTTGCGCCGTACAGGTTACGCTGGCGGAACCCAGACAGAAACATCACCGCTTCCCGCAGTGACTTGCTGGGAATGGTGCCGGTGTTCGTGCAGATACCGCCGACGACGTCGCGGCGCTCGATAATGCCGGCTTTTTTACCGGCTTTGGTCGCTTGGATCGCGGCCTTCTGTCCGGCGGGGCCGGAGCCGATCACGAGCATGTCATAGTGAGTCATCAGGCGTCAGTTGTCCCTTTGGCTAACTACGATACTAAGGCTGGAGTCCTTCCGCGTTCGTCAGGTGTCACTTAGCGGCGTTTAGGCGACGCCGTAAACTTAAATCGGCAGTTTTCAAGACAGCTTCAGCCAGTCGTGCTCCATTCGCCACGATCTCTCCATTTCCAAGTGGAATTCCGAAGCGTCGAAATCTTGACGGTTGGGAACTCGTGCTCCGGAGCCAAAGTGTTCCGGACGTCAACAAAGGGTGCACGGGGCGTTAAGCTAAATTCTAAAACGAACTTAGCCGGAAGCCGGTGTCAGCCGGCGCTCTAAGCTCCGCGCGTACCGGGACATGGCGTAGCTGCATAGCCAGTAAATCACCGCGATAAACAGGTATAACTCGAACGGGCGGATCTCACGGTTATTGATGATTTGCGCCGCTTTGGTCAGATCGACATATCCGATGATCGAGGCGAGGGATGTGTCCTTGAGCAGCACGATGAATTGCGTTACCAGAGCCGGAAGCATATTGCGCAAAGCTTGCGGCAAGACAATATAGCGCATGGTTTTGGATTCACTCAGTGCCGTCGCTGTTGCTGCTTCCAGCTGACCGCGGTGAACCGACTGTATGCCGGCCCGGACGATCTCGCCAAGATAAGCCGCCTCGAAAACGACGAAAGCAGTGAGAGCGACACCGTATTCCGGCAAAGATCTGCCCGTCAGCACGGGGATGATAAACCAGAACCAGAAAATTACCATGACCAACGGCACGCCGCGAAAAAATTCGACGTAAATCGTTGCGGCATAGTTGATCCAACGCGACTTCGCCAGACGTCCGAGGCCGATGAAAATTCCCAAAATGAACCCCAGGACGATTGCCGGAACGGCCAGGCGCAACGTGCCGCCGCCGAAGGTGCCGATGCCGATAAAACCCTGTAAGATCAAGAACGAAAAATTGTTGGTAATTACCTGAAAGTCCATCGTGCTCAGAAGTCGCCTGGCCGCGCCTTGGAGATCATACCCGGGATAGCGTAGCGCCGCTCCAGCCGGCTCATGACTAGAGCGATGCAAAGACAGAGCGCGAGGTAGATCAGCGTTCCAGCTGTAAGCGCCTCAAATGCCTTGGCAGTGTAGGTTTCGATTTGGCGTGTCTGAAACGTCAGCTCCGCCACGCCGATGGTCAAAGCGACAGACGAATTCTTCAGCAGATTGAGCGACTCGTTGGTGGCGGGGGGTATGATCAAACGCAGTGCGACCGGCAGAATGATGAAACGATAGGACTGTAGCATCGTGAGGCCACTGGAAGCGGCTGCTTCAAACTGTGTCTTGGGAATCGATTGAATACCCGAGCGAATTACTTCTGAGATCCGCGCGCCGTGGTATACGCCAAGGGCGAATACTCCGGCCCAGAATTCCGCGCCGTGCTCGTACAGCCAGTCCTGCGCAAACTGCGGCAGCAACGGTGGCACGCCGAAATACCAGAAAAACATCCAGACAAGCAGGGGGACGTTGCGAAAAAATTCAACATAGAACGTCGCAGGCCAGCGGACGGGGGCCAACGGCACGGTGCGCAACGTGCCGCTCAGAATCCCCAACCCCAGCGCCAAGAACCAACTCAAAACCGAGATCTGCAGGGTTTTGGCGAGTCCAAACAGCAGCCAAGATCCGGTTTCACCGCTCCAGAGGACTGACCAATCGAAGGCGTACGACATAGGAAGGCAATAGGCACTAGCCAATAGCCAATAAACAACGTTAAGAGTTCCGAAGTGGGTCCGAAACTATTGGCTGCTGCCTAATGCCTATTGGCTACTTCATAGGGAAGGCAATAGGCACTAGCCAATAGCCAACAGTTAAGAGTTCGAAGTGGGTCCAAACTACTGGCTGCTGCCTAATGCCTATTGGCTACTTCGGTACCACCTGCATCTCCAAGAATCGCTTGTTTTCCGGAGTGAGCGGGTAGGGGACCTCGCCTTTGGAACCAAACCACTTCTCGTAAAGCTCGAAGTACTTGCCGGATTCTATAGCTTCCATTAGTCCTGAATTGACCACATGGCGAAAATCCGAATCGTTTTTCCGCATCGCCATGCCATAGGGTTCATAGGAAAAGAATTCCCCGATGATCTGCCATTCATCCGGCCGCGGCGCTTTGGCTTTTAGGCCGGCGAGCTGAATGCCGTCGTTCGTATAAGCTTCCACTTGCTTTTGCGCCAAAGCTTGGAACGCGGCCGGCTGATCCGGAAACTCGACCAGTTTCGCGTTCGGAACACGCTCACGAATGATGCGCGCATTCGTGGAGCCTTGCTGGGCAGCGATTCGCCGGCCCGCCGTAGACTGAAGGCCTTTGATAGGACTACCTTTACGGGTTAGGAAC
>DATACQ010000138.1:0-2807 GCA_036258955.1 Binatia bacterium | reverse complement strand
TCCGTTACGAGATAATCGAGAATTTTTACAACGCCGGTTTCCCGATCCACTTCCACCGCTGCGACATGCACGCCATAAGGAAACGGCCGTTTATCGGTCGCGAAAAAATCTTCTTCGGAGATTCCAGGAGTGAAGCCGGCTTTCAGCGCGGGTCCAGGCAACGCCAAGCGGGCGAGCTCGGCGAATCCCAGACCACGGTCGGGGGCGCCCCGAACTATGATCCGGCCATCATGGAGCTCGAGATCGGTGCCGTCGATTTCCAACTTGGCCGATGCGAGACGCATAAGCTTGTCTTTCACTTTACGCGACGCGCCGACCGCCGCGCTGCCTGCCATCACGGTGGAACGGCTGGCGTTGCTGCCGTTGCCATAGGGAACCTTCGCCGTATCGCCGTGCACGACGCGCACGTTGTCGATTTGAACCTGCAGTTCGTCCGCGACAATCTGGCTGAGCGCCGTCGCGATCCCTTGACCGACCGAATTGCACCCTGAGTAGAGTGTGACGATACCCGAGGTGTCGATTTCGATGCGGGCGTACTCCCAGGGACCAATACCGCTGGTCTCAACAAAACAGCCGATGCCGACGCCGACGGCGCGCCCCTCGGTTTTCGCCGCCGCAGAAGAGTTCTTGAGTCTTTCGTAACCGAACCGCTCCAGCGCGCGTTCGAACTGGCCCGGCAAATCGCCTGTATCATACACCATGTAGTGAAACGGGTGTTTGCCCAAATCGTAGGGCATTTCATCGTGGCGAATTAAGTTGCGCCTTCGTACATCGGCGGGATCCAAACTCAGACGGTGCGCGACGATGTCCAGCAACCGCTCACGGACAAAGTTTGCTTCATAACGGCCAGGGCTGCGGTAAGTGCCGACGGGTGTCTTGTTGGTCAAAACGCAAAAGACATTGCAGCGATAGTTTTTCACTCGAAACGGGCCGCGCAACATTGCGGAAGCGGCGATCGCCGGCACTCCACCGTGAGTGCGCGTGTAGCCGCCCATGTCAAAAAGAATCTCGGCATCCATGCCAAGGATTGTGCCGTCTGATGTGACGCCGATCTTCACGCGGTGATTTTGCTGGCGCGATTGATTCATCGCCTTGAGGTTTTCCGAGCGGTCCTCGATCCAACAAATGGGTTTACGAAAATGGATCGCGGCGAACGGAATCAAGAAATCCTCGGGATAAAATTCGCCCCGCGCCCCGAAGCCGCCTCCGACTTCGGGCTCGATAAAGTGAATGCTGCTTTGCGGCAACCCCGTGAGCTCTGACAGAATGCGCCAATTCGTATGGGTCATTTTAGTCGGACCCCACATCGTGAGGAGGCCCTTGCCTTCATCCCACTCCGCAACCAAGCCGCGCGTCTCCAGCGGGACGGCGGCATGCCGCTGGGTGGAAAACTCCTCTTCAACGATCAAATCCGCGCCAGCGAACGCTTGGTCCACGTCGCCAACACTGACTTGAAAGTTCGCGGCAATATTGTTCGGCACGGCCTCATGCAGTTGCGCCGCTCCCGCTTGCATTCCGGCCCGCGCGTCCGTCACGACGGAAAGGGGCTCGTATTCAACTTTCATCAACTCCAGAGCGTCTTCGGCGATGTACCGGTTTTCGGCGACAATGACGGCAACGGGATCGCCAACGTAACGGACTTTGGACGTTGCGATGGGCGTTTGCTGGGAGCGTTCCAACCCGGGGATGACGCCGGTGCGCATGGGGATCGTTTTCAAGGCCGGCATGTCGGCGGCCGTGAGCACGCCCATTACTCCCGGTAGTTTAAGAGCAGAATCGGCGCTTATTTTCAGGATGCGCGCGTGCGCATGAGTGCTGCGCAAGATCGCAGCGTGAACCATACCCGGTCGGTGAATGTCACCCACGTATTTGCCGATCCCGCGCAGCAGTCTCACGTCTTCGTTGCGTTTGATTCTTGCGCCGATATAGGTCATAGAGCAGTTAACCTCTGTTATTCAGACCTTTATATCCCGCCACGAAGCTGATTCCTGGTGTTGCGCTTGCTCGCAAAAGTGAAAAAGAAACGTTCCGTGTTCATAGGCCGGGTCGATTGGAACGTGGTCGGGCGTTGTTCATTGCGTCGTAGCCGTGCCTCTATCGCGCCGCTGTCATTCTGAACGGAGCATAGCGGAGTGAAGAATCTCGGCCGAGATCCTTCGCTTCACTCAGGATGACAGAAGGACGGAATGGATCGCGTCGCGAACATTCATGATCTTGCCGCGCCAGAGATCAGTAAAAGCTGAGTACCCAAAGCGTTCTAAGGCTAAAAGGTTGTTAACCCTTGCCCGCCTCCATTATTTTCGCTGCTTCCTGGATTGCAGTCACGATATTTTGATAACCTGTACACCGGCACAAGTTGCCGCTAATCCACTGCCGGATTTCATCTTCGCCGGGCTCGGGGTTTTCTCTTAGTAACGCCTCAGCCGTCAGCAAGATCCCCGGCGTGCAGAAGCCGCATTGCAAACCATGCAGCTCCCAAAATTTTTGTTGAAGGGGATGCAGTTCGTCGGCGCCCGGGGCCAGCCCTTCCACAGTTTGCAGCTGCGCTCCATGGGCCTGCACGGCAAATAACAAACAGGAGCGCACCGGGTCACCGTCTAACAGAATCGTGCAGGCGCCGCATACTCCGTGCTCGCAGCCGACGTGAGTTCCTGTGAGGCCCAGGTCATCCCGAATGAAGTCGCTCAGAAGCTTACGAGGCTCCACCGCACCCCGATACTCGCGGCCGTTGATGTGAACGCTAATCTCGCGCTTCGTTGTCATAATCTCGTCGCGCTCTTAGCTGGTGCCTGCCGCGCCGTTCGCAG
>DATACQ010000137.1:0-2898 GCA_036258955.1 Binatia bacterium | reverse complement strand
AAGAGCCGAGTGCTCTCGCGCATACGGTAACAATATTTTTCATAGTGGAATTGTTGCTTGTGCACGCGCGATGCCTTTCCGATACATCGCGTTGAATGCAAGCGAATCTTTCGCTGCCTGGATCGCCAGCGCTTCCTTTTTACCCGTCGCGTATTGCGCCAGAAAAGGCAAAAACATATCGCTATGCTTCTCGTCCGCCTGGCTATGCGCTTGGAGGTTGGGAATCTCTTTCCAGGAAAAGCCCATTTCGTCCATCCATTTTTTCGCCATGCGAGTAGATTGGCCGCCGCCGAGGTCGGCCAACAATCGATCATCGTTGCACCATTCGGTGATGGTCATACCCGTCAGCGATTCGGTCCAGGGCATCTCGCTGGTCATCCACGACCACGCATAAAGCGCCATACGGGTTTCAGGCAAGGGTTCGGCGTTTATAATCTGATCGGGTTCCAGGCCCACCGATTTGCCCTGGCGGATGATCAAGTGCAAATGACCATAGTCGGAAAAATCGTCACGGATGATTTCCTCGTATTCATGCTCCAGGATGCGCTGCTTGACTCCCATGACGGGGCAGTTCGCGGACACATGCGCCCAACAGTCGCGCCGGTGGCGCACGAAGAGCGATTGCTGCTGCACCATAATCGCCGCTCTTTGCTTGTTCATCTTGATGGAAAAGTAATATTCGAGCTCCGGCGAACGCATATAGTCGCGCACCAACTCACCCAAGCACTCGCGCCATTGTGTTTCGGTCATGGCTTGTTTCCTTTGTAAAGCTTATCGATGAAACCTTCCTGTGCCAAGCGATCGACAATAGCGTTGTCATAGAGCTGCGCCTTGAACGCGCCTTTTTGGCCCACCATTTCCAAGACAGTCTCTATCGCCGCCGGGTCAACCCGCGGCACAGGATCAAGATATTTGGTAACGAATTCGTAGTGCATTTCGCTCGAACCGCCCCTCTGTCCCATATACTTGGCGAGCAGCGAAAGCGCCTGCTGTTTGCGTAGCTTCAGTCCGGCGATCCCTTCGATGTAAGCGGCCACGATTTTCTCGATCGTCGTCGGCGAGCGGCGATAAAAATCGCTGCTGACCGCCAATAGATTCATTGAAAACGGAATTCCCAGCTCTGCGGCATCGACCAGCATCTTGGCCTGCGGGCCGGGTGCTTGAGAGGAAACGCGGCCTTCCGCCTGCCTGGCGCGGAAGCCAATATCCGCCTCTACAACTCCACCAAATTGACGCAGTTCGGTCTTGCCTTCGAGATTAAGCTTCCGCAGGATTAACCGGGTAACGAAGTCGCTGGTGGAGCCGAAGCGGGTTATCGCAAGAGTCTTTCCCTGCAATTGTTCCGGCCGCTGAATCTCTGGCTGCACCCACAACTGCATCCCCGGACGGCTCGTATTGCTGCTCACGGCGATGATCGGCGCTCCCTTAAGAATCGCGGCTACGACCGCATTGCTCGCACCGAGCGCAGCATGGACACTGCCGCCCACCAGCGCCTGAATCGACACTGCCCCGGAGCTGATATGAACAAGCTCCACAGAAAGTCCCTGGCGCTCAAATGCTCCCATTTCTTTGGCCATCCAGACACCCGCCATTGTCGGACTGATCGCCGCGTAGGCTAACGCTACTTTTTCCTTGGGAGTTTCTGCGGCAAAAATTTGGAGCGGAATGGCTAGCGCCACGGCAAGCACAAACGTGCCGCCGCCGAACAAACATCCGATGATAACTGGCATAGCGTTCATCATTTATCTTGTGGCATGGAGTTGTGGGGCTTCGCCGGTACCATTGTGATTCGAAGCTCGTAATGCCCGCAAAAGCGGGCATCCAGGTTGCGCGAATGACAGGATTTTCCTCTGCGCGTACTTTGGCAGCAACGCGCAAAAAACCTGGATTCTCGCGTGCGCGGGAATGACAAACAAGAGTCCGTTATCTGAAGCGACCTGTTCTCTTCTAAACCTTCTCCATCTCCTCGGCGAGGCCTGCTTGATACATGCGGTAAAGCTCTTCCGACTCCTTAGCGGCCTGGAGAATCAGCGCCTGGTGTTCGCCGCCGCCGTATTCTTCCCAAACCGGCAGAAACATATCGACGTGTCCCTTGTCGGCCTCGCGATGGGCTTTCCAGTTGGGCAAGTCGTCCCACGTAAGGCCCAACTGATCGACCCAACGCTGGCCCATTCGGAAGGAGTGACCGCCGCCGAGGTCCGCAAGCAGCCGGTCGTCTTGATTCCACTCCGTCATGCTCATGGCCGAAAGTCCGGCGAGCCAGTGCTGTTTTTTACAGATCCAGCCCCACGCGTACAGAGTAGCGGTCGTGCTTGGGATCGGCTTGGCCTGCAGAATGTCATCAGCGCTCAGCCCGATGGCTTTACCCTGCCGGATAATCAAATCGAGATGACCGTGCTCAGAGTGTTGGTCTCGAATCATTTCTTCGTATTCATGACCGAGAATCTTTTGCTTCACCGCCAGCACCGGGCAGTTTCCCGAGACGTAAGCCCAGCAGTCCCTGCGATGGCGCACGTACAGCGAAAGTTGCTTCAAAATGAGCTGTGCTCTCGGCATCGTTATCGGTATGGAGAAATAGCGTTCAAGCTCCGGAGATGTCATGGTTTGCCGGGCGAGCTCTCCAAAAGCCGTGGACCACTCTTGAGCATTCATGATTTCTTCTTCTTGCCTTATGACCTGGTAATTGGAATCTTCAGTTAAGTCTGAACGCGAGATCCGAGACCCTGGGCTCTTCTTAAGCAAGCTTCTCCATTTCTTTCGCGATTCCGTAGCGGAAGATCTTTAGCAGCTCCATGGACTCCTTGGCGGCTTGGACAACCATATCCTGTTTCTCGCCCGTCGCGTAGCGCTCGAGGTCATCCAAAAACATGTCACTGTGCTCTTCGTCCGCCTGACTAT
>DATACQ010000136.1:0-4018 GCA_036258955.1 Binatia bacterium | reverse complement strand
CTGCGGCGCCGAGGAGAAGGTAACCATCCGGTTTCAGGACGTTGCGGATTTTGCCCAAGATGTCACGTCTGGTTTCGGTGTTGAAATAGATAAGAACGTTGCGCATGAAAATAACATCCGCCGGCGGCAGCGCCGGCCATGGCTGGGCGAGGTTTAGCTCGCGGAAGACGATCATGCGACGCAATTCCTCCTTGATCTGCCATTCGGTGCCGACCCGACGAAAGTACTTGACCAGGAGCGGCGCGGCCAACCCTCGGTTGACTTCGAGCTGCGAGTAGCGTCCTTCCCGGCAACGCCCGAGCATCTTCTTAGAAAGATCAGTAGCGATAAAGCTTACCTTCCAATTGGAAAGCCTGGAAAAATGCTCGCGCAAAATCATCGAAATGCTATAGGGCTCCTGGCCGCTCGAGGCGGCGCCGCACCATAGATCGAGCCGCCGTTCTGCGGCGCGCCGTTGTATCAAATCCGGCAGTATTTTTTTCTTCAACAGCTCGAAAGGGTATACGTCGCGAAAAAAATAGGTCTCGTGGGTGGTCATAGCTTCGATGACGCTTTGGTGAATACCGTCCACGGGCTGCGCGCGCATCTCGGCAATCATGTCCGAGATTGAGGCAAAACCGTAGTGCTGCGCCACCGGCTGAAGGCGTGACTCCACGAGGTAAACCTTCCCCGGCTCCAAAACAATGGCCGCGTTTTCGTGAATAAAGTTACGAATATAAGTAAAATCAGAGTCCGAAATAACCACGATCCGCTCTCTCATTCTTTTGATCTGGAAGGTTTCCCCGTACGCGGCACATAATTTCGCCTGCAAGCTGGTTGAGAGGCGCTACCTTGTCCGCGAGTTCCGCCCTGGCAACAAACCCAGGCATTCCCCAGACAACGCTGCTCGCCTCGTCTTGCGCCAAGATCTGACCACCGGCCTGATAGATCTCTTGGCAACCTCGAAACCCATCGTGTCCCATACCGGTAAGAATTACTCCAAAGGTCGCGGGCCCGTAGAGTTTGACGACCGAACGAAAGAGGACGTCAACTGCGGGACGGCACGAGTTCTCCGGCGCCTCTTGATGCAAACGGATTCGATAACAGGTACCGGTCTTCTCAAGCGCCATGTGAAAGCTTCCAGGCGCAATCCAGGCGGTGCCGGCTTTGAGTTCAGCCCCTTCAACTCCCTCTCTTACGGCAATCGACGAGTTTGCCGCCAGTCGCTCGGCTAGCAAGCGGGTAAAGATCGGCGGCATATGCTGTACGATGACGATGGGCAGAGGAAAATTCGCCGGTAGCGCGGGTATGATTGTCGCCAGAGCATTAGGGCCCCCGGTGGAAGCGCCGATCGCCAGAATCTCTGGACGGCAAAACTTCGCCCGCAATTTTCTTCGCAACAATTTGGGCTCCAGCACGGGCCTCAAGTTCTCCGGTTTCGTGCGGGCAACGCCGGTTCGGCCACAAAGCGCTTTAATCTTCGGAATCAGCTCAGCACGGATAGTCTCGATACCGGCGGTCGCGCGCCCGACGCTTGCGGGTTTGGCAACATAGTCGCTCGCGCCCAAGGAGAGAGCGTCGATCGTTGTGGCGGCGCCGCGCCCGGTTAGGGTGCTGAACATGATTACGACCAGGCGGGGATACATGCGGCGGATCTGCTTCAGCGTCTGCAAGCCGTCCATCTCCGGCATTTCGACGTCCAGAGTTACTACGTCCGGGTTGAGCTGCGCGATCTTTTCCAGAGCAATACGTCCATTCGCAGCAACTCCCGCTACCTCGATTTCGGCCTCGCTGGAAAGCACGTCCGAAACAAGACGGCGAATCACGACTGAGTCGTCCACAATGAGAACGCGAATCTTCTCCATGCTGCAAAAGAACAATGGCGTCTCCGAGTAATGGAATGGTGGTCCGAAGATCCAGCATCCGATTACCGGCTACTCCAACGCTCCAATCCTTTCCGTTACGGCAGCAATCCCCTCATACGAGCTTGTCGACAGACATCTCTTTAGTGAAAGGCACCATCAAGTATTCATCGGCGCCAAGGCCCAGCTGTCGGCCATTCGCCACATGGCGGTTTGTGCCGCATTCTTCATTATGGCAGGTCTTTGGCGCCACAGTGCAGCGCCTGCCGTGATCACCTTCCTCATCTGTCCTCGGTCAACGAAGGCCGCAACCCGGTACCTTCTTCAACCCTCTGCCGCTGCCTCGCTGATGAGTTCACGATTTGCCTTCTGAGTACGCCGCCATTCACTTGGCGCCGGGCAGAGCGCTGAGGGCTCTCTCCGGCCGGCGTCGCCGTCCGATCTCGTGCTGCCTTTGTCCGCGACGAAACTGCCGTTTCGGCGAACGGGCCAGAGCCGCTTTCGTAAACGAACTGCCTAACCAAAGCCTGTAGCTCCGCAGCCATTCGTGCCAATTCTCGGGCACCTTTCTGAGTTTCGCTTGCTCCACTCGAAGTGCTTTTGGCGGCATGCGTTACTCCGCTGATATTGTGCGTGATCTCGCCGACGCCCCGTGCCGCCTCCGCCACATTGCGGCTAATTTCGTTGGTGGTGGCACTCTGTTGCTCGACGGCCGAAGCAATCGTGTTTGAGATATCGTTGATTTGGTTGATCACTTCGCCAATCTTCCCGATGGCCTCCACTGCTTCCTGCGCGCTCTGTTGAATTGATTGTATCTTCCGGCTTATGTCTCCGGTCGCTTTCCCGGTCTGCCTAGCCAGTTCCTTGACTTCGTTCGCCACGACCGCAAATCCTTTCCCGGCCTCTCCCGCTCTGGCTGCTTCGATCGTAGCATTCAACGCCAGCAGATTGGTCTGCTCCGCGATCGAATTGATGACCTTGATGACCTGACCGATCTCGGCGCTGCTCTCAACGAGCCTACTCACCGTAACATCAGTCTTCTCGGCCTCTCGCACGGCATGGTGCGCCACTTTGGCCGCATCGCTGGCATTGGTGGCGATTTCTCTGATGGATGCGCTCATCTCCTCGCTGGCCGTCGCCACCGTTTGCACGTTTCTGCTCACCTGCTCGGAAGCGGCGGATACGGCACAGGCCTGGACTGAGGTCCGCTCCGCGTTCTCCGCCATCCCCTCGCTGATAACCGCCATCTCTTGCGACGAGATCGCCAGCGCGTGCGCGGTATGACCGATGGCCGCGATGCTTTCCCGCAGCATCGACAGCAAATCAGTTAGCGATCCGGCCATCAGCCCAAGCTCATCATTTCCTCGCACCGGCACCTCACACGTAAGGTCTCCAGCGGCGGCTGCATGAACCACTTCCATCACGTCACTGATCCGTCTTCTTTGCGATCGGATAAACAGGAGCAGAACCGAGAGTTGCGCGCCAACCAGCGAAAGAGCGCCGACGGTAGTCCACGTCAGAGTTGCCGCGAAAGCGGCATCAGCCGTATTTTGCTCGGTCGTTTTCTGCAAGAAGATAACCAGATAGATGATCACAAAGCCTACGAGCGTAAAAATAATCGAGATCGATTTAACCAGCACGCCATCGGCAAGCCAAGCCATGATTTTTTTCATCTCATCTCCCATCTCTGTTGGTTCCAACGAACCCTCTCACAACCGCGGTTCCTGTAGCGCTTAAGCGCCTTTCAAGTCATCTACAGGTTGTCAGTCTCAAGCACTAAGAGGAGCCGTTCTTTGAGCTTATAAACGCCGCGCGTCAGTTCGCGCGCGATCCCGCGTAGCGTTTCAGGCGGTGATTCAAAAGCTCCGTCTTCGACATCGATGACATCACCAATGTCATCGACGAGCAGACTTACCGCTTCGTCCTCCCTCCGGAGCACTACATGGATCGGCAAGAGGCCGGTAGCTCGATCGGCAAGTTCCAAGCGACGCCTGAGATCGATAACCGTAACGATTTGACCCCGGAGGTTGATCAGCCCGGCGACAATCGCCGGCGCAAGGGGGACGCGTGTCATTTGCTGGGGTCGAATCACCTCTTGCACTTTGCGCAACTCGACCCCGAGAAGCAGACCGTCTACATAGAACGTCGCAAATGGCCTCGTCATGGTGACCCCGACC
>DATACQ010000135.1:0-6077 GCA_036258955.1 Binatia bacterium | reverse complement strand
CGTCAGTGATTCCCGCACCAGAGAGCGAGTGCCAACCGCGACGACGCCGCGAACCAGACAAAATCCTGGAAAAAAAGTATGAATGCCTTTATCCTCGTGGAACTATGCGCGTGTCGGTTTGGAAGTTCTTGGGCGCCGAGGCACTGCCCGGCGAATCGAGAAAAAAACTTGCCGTAGTGGCGCTTTTATACTTTATTCAGGGTGCGCCTGCGGCGATCCTGTGGGAAGTCTTGCCGGTTTATTTTCGTATCCACGGGGTCTCGCTACGAGCCATCGGCGGGCTGCGGCTTCTCGAGCTTCCTTACTCTCTTAAAGTGTTTTGGTCGCCGTTGGTGCACCGCTACGGCGATCGACGCTGGTGGATGCTGAGCTGCATGCTGGGGATCGCCTGCGTGTTGTTCGCGCTGCCTTGGGTGGAGGTGGCAAAGGTCGGCTGGATCGTGCTGCTCCTGATCCTCGCGTTGACGACGCTCTCGGCGACTCAGGACGTCGCCATTGATTCTTATTCGGTCGCGCTGGTGCGCCGCGAGGAGGAAGGAGCGGCGAATGGCGTACGCGCCTCGGCTTATCGGGTCGCGCTCGTGTTCGCTGGCGGCGGGTTAGTGTTTCTCGCTGCCGTGGCGGAGTGGAGCGTGCTCTTCATTCTCGCGGGTTTCTTGTTCGCGTTATTCGGCCTCGCCACGTTGGCCGTGCCGCCGTTGCAGGTCGCGGAGCAGGCGCGGGTGCATTGGTTGCAAGGCTTTTGGCAATGGGCCGGCACCTGGCGGGTGATACCGTTGATCCTGTTTGTGCTGACCTACAAACTAGGCGAGTTCGCCATAGGCCCGATGGTAAAACCCTTTTGGGTCGACTATGGCAAGAACATCTGGCCCAACCAGGACGAGCTGATGTTTCAGATCGGCCTTTTCCCGACGAGTCTGGGCATCGTGTTGAGCGTCGTCGGTGCCCTCCTCGGTGGGACGTTCATCACGCGCTACGGTATTTTTCACGGCGTGTGGTTTCTTGGTTTGCTCCAGGCAGCCTCGAACCTGAGCTATGCTTTAGTGCAATGGCTGGACCTTGGCCGCTACGGCCTTTACGGCGCGTCGATGTTCGAATCACTGAGCGGCGGTCTTGGTACCGCGGCATTTCTCGCGTTCCTAATGAACGTCTGCCAGAAGGAACACGCGACCGTGCAGTATGCTTTCTTATCTTCAGTTTTTTCTCTAACGGGAAGACTGGTCGGCGCCATCAGCGGGGTGGGCGCGGAACGTTACGGTTTTGCCAACTACTTTGCGCTGACTTTTCTTGTCTCAATGCCGGCATATTTGCTGCTGCCGTGGATCAAAGAGTGGATTCAAGAGGCGCGCCGCTCCTGAGGTGACGCTTCAACTTCCATTGTTGCAGCTCACGCAGCAGGAGCTTCCAGCTGGCGATTTCTCTTTGCGGCTGAACCAGCGGCGCGGCGCGCTCACACGCTCGCTTGAGCGACCGGTAAAAAGCCGTATCGTATTCCGCTCTCAGCAGCAGCTCGGCCAACGCACTGGTATCGCCCACGGGAAAGTAGCCGGGGTAATCCTTGCCGAGGGTGCCCATCAATCCGGGAATGCGCGTAACTATGACTGGAACGGATGATGCCAGCGCTTCCGACAAAACGTTCGAACTGCCTTCCATCTCTGAAGTGATGGCGAGCAGATGACTGCGCGCCAGCACCCGCCGAGTCATCCAGTAAGGTAGCTCACCGACCCAGCTATAGCGCGAATTGATAGCCGCTTCAGCCTGGGCTTGTTTCCCAAGGGCAGGATCCAACGCTTTGCCGACGTGCAATACTTCCACATTGGAGAAGACTGGCAGCTGCCGTGACGCCATCGCCACGCGCAGAGGATCCTTCTCGGCGCGCAAATGGCCGATCACGCAAACCTTGAAAGGTTTGTTCTTTTTCGGCGCATTGCCCCTATAAGGCTCGGCGGACTGGTAAATGACCCGGGTCTTGGCGTGGGTGCTCCTGGGCAGCTCCGCTAGCGCTTGCTTCTGCAGGACGATGAGGCGGGTGGCGAGCTTAAGTGAATGTTGTGCTTTAGGATCGGTGTGGATGTCCTTGTAAACGTCCGTGCCGGTTAACACCACAACCAGCGGCAGCTCTGCATGCAGCTGATGAAATCTCGTAATCGATTTATAGCTGCGCCGCGCATGCAGCGCGATTAATGCATCGCAAGGCATTCCCGAGTAGTGTTGCACGAGATCGACTTTATGACCCAGCCCGCGCAAGATTCGTGACCAGCGCACGGCGCTTATCTTGTTGCCATTGTTCAAACGCAATGGTGCGGGGGTGGCAAGCTGAATTTTCACGGCACAACTTATTTGGCGCAGGTTCTAAATCCCGCCCATACATCGTCGCGATCGGGAGTATAGAAGTTTCTCCAAGTATTGCGGATGAGCAATGAAGAAGTCGCCCAACAACCGCCACGTAGAACCTTGTGGGTGCCGAACCATGGCTTCGAGTATTCCTTATAAGGGTCCGGCGTAAATCCAGGATAGGGCTGAAAATCATCAGCCGTCCACTCCCAAACATTGCCGATCATCTGACGGCAGCCGAAGGCGCTGTCACCTTGAGGATAAGCGCCCACTTCCGCCAGGCCGCCGGCGCGCCAGTCGAGGTTCGCATGCGCGGCGGAAGGTGCTTCATCGCCCCAGGGGAAATGGCGACGGTGTGATCTGCCCGAATCTGCGGGATCGGCTGACGCTGCAATCTCCCATTCCGCTTCGCTTGGCAAACGACGCGCCGCCCAATTGCAGTAGGCCTCCGCTTCATACCAGCTAAGGTGGACTACCGGAAGATTTTCTTCCAACGGCACAAATCGATCGAATATTCTTTGCTGCCATTCACCAGCGTCACTCCGATGCCAGTAAATCGGATGTTCAAGGGCAGACCACCGACCCAGAAATGGCCGTTCATCCAGGCTGTTCCCGCTTGGCTTCGCCCGATTTTCTCGCGGTTCGAGCCGGCGCCCGTTGAAAAAGGTGGCAAACGATCGTTCCAGCCCCGGCACCCCTCGCGATTTAAGCCACCGCCATCCTGCGGCACTCCAATACTGCTCCTTGTGATAACCGCCATCCTCAACGAAAGCGAGATATTCGCCGTTGGTCACAGGCGCGCGCGCGATGCGAAACGGCTTGACTTCGACTTCGTGGACCCACTTCTCGTTATCGAAGACATAAGGGAAGTCTGGTGCAGCGCCGATCGAAAACGTCCCGCCGGGTACTTCCACGTCGCCGGGGCATGAACCGCCGGCCCCTGGAATCTCCGTCGGTGGCTCCGTTAGCACAGGAGCGGCATAGCTGAGGGTCTGGCGCGTATACGCCAATGCTTCAGCGTGCATGCCTTCGTGAAAAATTGCCAGCAGATGAAAGTAAAGCTCCTCTGGAGAAAGTTCTTGTTGACCCTCGAGAAACTGGAGAGAATTTTCCAGTACCATGTCCATATACCGGAGCGTCTCTTCGCGCGTCGGCAAAAGCAGCTCCCAACGGCTGTCGTGAGCGACATCTGTGGAGTTGTAAAGCCTGTCGCCAGTTTCCAGGAGCGGCCGTTGTCTTCTCAAATGCCGCAGAACCCAGAATTCCTGGAACCAGGCCACATGGCCGATCTCCCACAGTGGCGGGTTAACGACGGAAATTCGCGGACCGATCAATTGCGCTGCATTCAGGTCAGTGGTAAGCGCCAGGGTGCGCGCGCGGAAGGCGCGCATAGCGCGGATGATCTCGCGAGCATTCAATGGAACCGCGGTCATCAAGAGCATAGTCGAAATGACGCTGGCGCCGTCTCGTTCATTTTCAATTGAACGTAGATGTGCCGGAGGAGCAAAAACTTAACGCCAGCGCATGGAATGGTGTAACCCAAAACGACGCGAGTGACAATCCGCTGGCAACTTGTCTACCAACCTTCGGCGGAGGGAGTAGGTGGCTCGGGAATGACTAAAATCGCGAGCCGCGAAGCTTTTACGCTCGCTTGCGGCCGCGACGCGGCCGTGTTCCTTTTGCTGAGAGAAGAAGGTGCACGATGAGAGTAAGCAGAACCAGCAGGACGAGATACAGGAAATCGCTTTCGGTTGCCATAGAGGCCTCCGATCAATCTGTCCGGATGCGCTCGGCTCAAAGCGCGTCCACGCTGCCCCGCGCGCCCATGGCGCGGCGCGGCAGCGTGTCGCTATATCAAAGATCCGGCGCCGCGATAATCGTCAGACATCTTCGCTTTCGAGGAACTCCTCGCTCGTGACTAATTTCCCTGAATACTTTTCGTCCATCGTATTGCCGGCTTCGGCTTCACGCTTCGAGGCGCAGCTCACGCAATACTCCGCAGCCGGCATGACCCGAAGCCGCGCCACAGGAATGTCTTCCTCGCAATCTGCGCAGATGCCGTATTCGCCGTCAGCCATCTTGGTCAACGCCGTCTCAATATCATCGAGCTGTTGTTTGGCTCTGCCGCCAAGTTGCCGAAGCACTCGCGCGAGCAGCTCTTCTTGGGCCGCTTCATACAGTTCGCTTTCGCGCTCTTCAGCGAAGGAGTCGAGGCCACGCTGGGTAGCAACGAGATCCTTGAGGATTGTTTGCTGTCTACTAATAAGCTCTTTTTCTAAAGCCAGTCTGGTCTTTTTATCCATCTCCACGACTCCAATCGACGTAATTTTTCTTGAGGGTGAGCAATACCTGTGCCGGTTGTTTTGACCTCGCCAAGGGAAAATGCGGATGGAAAATCTCATCTCTGAAAGTTTGAAGCGGGCTAGGCGTCCCATTACTGGGAATTAGTGACAGCGGAGCCAATGAACCGTTTGTTCCAGAGTCCGGTATAGAGGGATACCTTCCAGAGCTGTAAAGTTTCTTCTTGGCCTTCGGCTTTTGTCACGAAGTGCTACTCGGATGGGATGCTCGCAGCGATTTAGAGGCCGGCTAATTCCTTTATCATTTTGAGTGTTTTAAAATCACCGAGAACCCGGTATTAGGAATTCCTTTACAATGTCCCGCCGGCTCGAGCTTACTTGACATTTCATGCCGCTAATTCGCCTCGAAAACATTTCTTTGAGCTATGGTCATTTGCCTTTGCTTTCTTGTGTGGACCTACAAGTAGATGCCGGAGAACGGGTTTCCTTAGTCGGCCGTAACGGCACGGGAAAGACCACTTTGTTTCGCGTTATAACCGGGGCTGTCATGCCTGATGGCGGGGACCTCTGGCGTATGGATACTCTTCGGGTAGCGCACCTGGAGCAGGAGGTACCGCCCGACACGGATCAGACCATCTTTGAAGTTGTCGCGGGGGGCAGTGGAGAAGTGGGCGTGCTCCTTTCGGAGTACCACAACCTGACAAGCAGTCTGGGACAAGCCCGGCGCGAGCCGTTGCGTCAGCTAGCCGCACTGCAGGCACGCATTGAAATCCTCGACGGTTGGAACATTAACCTCAAGGTCGAGACGGTTCTTACGAGGTTGAACTTGCCTGCAGAAAAACGGCTGGCTGATTGCTCGGGCGGCACGCGCCGCCAGGTCATGCTGGCGCGCGCACTAGTGAGCGAACCGGATTTGTTACTGCTCGACGAGCCGACTAATCATCTGGATATCAACGCGATCACCTGGTTGGAAAAGTATCTCGCCAGCTACAAGGGTGCCATCATGTTCATTACCCATGATCGAACGTTTGTGCGCCGGCTCGCAACCCGCATCGTTGAACTGGACCGAGGTAAGCTGACTTCCTTTTCGGGTAACTTCGACTTTTATCTACGTAAAAAGGATGAACTGCTTGAGATCGAAGAGCGAGCCGCTGTCAAATTCGATAAAAAGCTTGCTGAAGAAGAAGTTTGGATCCGGCGCGGTATCAAAGCCCGGCGCACGCGTAACGAGGGCAGGGTAAGAGCGCTGCAGGAAATGCGCAACGAGAAAGCGCAACGTCTCGAGGCGCAAGGGAAGGCAAACTTCACTCTGGATGCCGGGGCGTTGTCGGGGCGTCTAGTGGTCGACGTGCGTGGCGTGAGTTTTTCTTACGACGGGCAACCGATCATCCGAGATCTATCCACGCGCATTCTCCGAGGCGATCGGGTGGGCATCATCGGTCC
>DATACQ010000134.1:0-2887 GCA_036258955.1 Binatia bacterium | reverse complement strand
GGCGGAGATCCAGAAGCGCACGGGCGCTGAAGCAGTGGCGCTTGAACCGTCAGAGCAGGCTGCGCTGAGCGGCCACGGAAGTTTTCCCTTTGTCAGGTTCGTTCGAGGCACGATGAGCGCGGCACCGTTGCGCGGGAGTTTCGATTTGGTCATCGTCAATTTTGTTTTTCACTGGATTGACCGTCAGAGCCTCTTGTCCGCGGCGGCCGAAGTAGACCGCCTCGTTAGCGATACTGGGTATCTGCTGATTGGTGATTTTCACCCGGCGAACCACTTACGGGTGCATTACCACCATCTCCAGAAGGAGGAGGTTTTTACTTACAAGCAAAACTATGCAGCCACGTTCTTGGCTTCGGGCTTGTATCATCCAGTATGTCTTTTGACCGCGCATCACGCCACCCGCGCGCTTGAACCCCACGTGATAGAGAACGAGCGCATAGGCGCGTGGCTTCTACGCAAAGAGCTCCAACAGCACTACCTGGTT
Source organism: Binatia bacterium (assembly GCA_036258955.1). Taxonomy (GTDB): domain Bacteria; phylum Desulfobacterota; class Binatia; order UBA9968; family UBA9968; genus DATACQ01. The sequence continues at coordinate 2,403 of DATACQ010000134.1, read as the reverse complement.
CAACCGTAGATGGCGCGCGTGGATAACGGTAACGGAACAGAGGCTCTGCGCTTCCTGGTGGCGGGTTGCGGTTCCATCGGCAAGCGCCACATAAAGAACCTTCGGGCGCTTGGCATAGGAGAGATATTTGGCTGCGATGTGCGTCCTGACAGGCGCGCGGAAGTCAAAGCGCAGCTGGGGATCGATAGCCTCGAGAGCCTTGATGCGGCATGGGCCCTGCAGCCGGACGCGGTCGTGATCGCGTCTCCCACAGCGCTGCATATGCCTTCCGCGCTCGAGGCGGCGCAGCACCGTGCTCACCTATTTATCGAAAAGCCCCTGGCGAGCTCCTGGGATGGCGTGGAGCGCCTTATAGGATTGACGCGCCAGAATGGCTTAGTCTCATTGGTCGGCTGCAACATGCGCTTTCATCCAGGACTCATCACGGTCAAGCGACTGCTCATCGAGGAAGCGGTGGGACCGATCATCGCGGCCAGAGTCGAAGCCGGCCAACACCTCCCGGATTGGCATCCGTGGGAGGACTATCGGCAGACTTACAGCGCCCGCGCGGCTCTCGGCGGGGGTGTCATTCTCGATGCGATTCACGAGATTGACTACATTCGCTGGTTGATTGGCGAAGTGTCGGGCCTATTTTGTCTTGCCGGTAAGCTAAGCCACCTGGAGATCGATACCGAAGATACTGCGGCTCTGCTATTGCGCTTCGAAAACGGTGCCCTCGGCGAGGTTCATTTAGATTATATTCAACGTGCCTATAGCCGGAGCTGCCAGATCATCGGCGAGGAAGGAACCATCTATTGGGACTATATGGCGGGCCAGGTGCGCTGGTATTCCGCCCGTGCAAAAGGCTGGCAATGCTTCGCCAACCCCGCCGGTTGGGAGGCGAATCAGATGTATCTCGATGAGATGCGGCACTTCGTTGATTGTCTCGCCGGTCGCGCTGTGCCGGAACAAGACGTATTGCAAGGAGCGCGGGCTCTGGCCATTGCGCTGGCGGCCAAGTCCTCGGCAGTGGATCCGCGTTGGATCCAATTAGGAGATCGATCGTGGAAAGCAGCCCTAATATAGTAGCCATCGTGCAGGCGCGCATGGGATCCAGCCGGTTGCCCGGCAAGGTGCTGGCGAATCTCGGCGGTAAGCCGATGTTGGAGCGTATCGTGTCCCGGGTGGCGCGCTCGCGCCTCATCAACGACGTGATTGTCGCTACTTCCGGCAGCCGAGCGGATGAGGCTATCGTTGATGCCGGGGCGACGAGCAACTTCAAGGTTTTTCGCGGTAATGAGCATGACGTTCTGGATCGCTATTATCGCGCCGCCAAAACCGCCCGCGCCGATGTCGTTGTGCGCATCACGGGCGATTGCCCGCTCATCGATCCCGATGTAGTGGACCGGGTGATCGCGTCGTTACTCAGTGATGATTGTGATTATGCCTCCAATACGCTCGTATGCACTTATCCCGACGGGCTCGATGCCGAAGCTTTTTCCTTTGCTGCTCTGGAAGCCGCCTGGCGCGATGGACGGCGCCTCGCCGACCGCGAGCACGTTACCCCTTTTATCCGAACCTCGGGGCGATTTCGTCTGCGCAACGTGGAAAGCGAACTGGGAAGATCAACGCGCCATCTGCGCTGGACGGTAGACGAGCCTCGCGACCTCGAGTTGATGCGCGCGATTTACGAGCGCATGGGCGGACTTGAGTTTTTTGGCTGGCTTAAAGTGCTGGCACTGCTCGACGCGGAACCCGCGTTAGGAACGCTCAATACGGGCTCGGTCCGCAACGAGGGGTTTTATCGTTCACTCGCCCGTGAACAGGCGCTGGCGCCGCGCAAGCGCAGCTTGCATGCCTCCAAGCAGCTCGCCCAGCGTGCTCGCCGATTGATTCCGGGCGGCTCGCAGACGCTCAGCAAGGGACACACACAGTTTGTCGAGGGCGTGGCCCCGGCATTTCTGGTCCGGGGGCAAGGCAGCCATGTATGGGATGCGGACAACAATGAGTACATTGATTTCCCCATGGGACTCGGTCCGATTATCCTGGGCCATGGTTATCCCGCTGTTGACGAGGCCGTGCGCCGCCAGCTGGCTGACGGCCTCGCGTTTTCGCTGCCTCATCCGTTGGAAATTGCAGTGGCGGAACGTCTGACGGAAATGGTGCCGTGCGCCGAGATGGCACGCTTCGGAAAAAACGGTTCGGATGCAACTGCCGGCGCGGTTCGGCTGGCACGAGCGTACACCGGCCGCGACGTGATCGCCTGCTGCGGTTATCACGGCTGGCAAGATTGGTACATTGGCGCGACGACTTTCAACCGCGGCGTTCCGAAAGCCGTCCAGCAGCTTACGGCTACTTTCGAGTATAACGACGTCGATAGCCTCAAACAGCTGCTAGCGCGCAACCGTAAACGAGTGGCAGCAA
>DATACQ010000133.1:0-5365 GCA_036258955.1 Binatia bacterium | reverse complement strand
GCTTCAACGTGCCCATCAGGTCTCCGTCACGGGTGCCTGAGGGAGATGCGGAGCCGGTCTCAAGAGCAGCAATGGATTCGAGCACCTGTTGCACGGCCGGCGCCATATAGGCATTCATCCCGTAATGATTGAAAGTGCGTTTAAGCTCGTCCATTTCCTCGGCGCGCCGTGCCGCATGGATGCGCAACCCTACGATACTACCGGAGACTTTCTCCAGCAGTCCAGGAAAGCTCTCGTCATACTGAGCACGTATCTCCTCCAGCAGGCCGAAGCGTTGCGCGCCCATGAGCAATTCACAAAAGAGCCCCTGTAGTCCTTTGGTCAATCCGGCATAGACCACCTTGAATGCAGAAGCCTGGCTCGTGTTCGGCCCAAGAACTCGCACCGGAATATCAAATGATTCCAAGGCCCGGATGCGCGCCGCTTGGGGGCCGGACACATAGACGAGAGTGCCTTTTCCCATCCTGCTGGCGGCACCGATAATGCAGCCATCCACGAAGTTAACTCCAGCCGGTGCCAGCGCTCCTGCGATCTCCTCGGCCGTCATCGGTGAAATCGCATTGGCGTCCAGCATCAACAAACCGTTACGACCGGCTTTGCCCGCCGCCTGGGCCACCTTCTCAGCCACAGCCTTGGCAGCTGATGGGATCACGATGGAAACGATGATCTCAGCTTCATCCACTAAATGTTCCATTGAGGGCAGCGACTTCACGCCCGCGTTTTCCGCGCGCTTGCGGCTCGTCTCACCGCGATCTTTGTCGTAGGTTAAGACTTGGACGCCATGGCCGGTTAATAGCTTCGCCCAATGAAACCCCATTTCGCCGATGCTCATGATGCCGATGCGTCGAAAGCTCATGGTGCTCTCCTTTGTGTTCTCGGGATTGGCCGGATGAAGTAGGTATTGCGTGACCAAAACCGTGACCTACTCTATGGCATATCACCCGCAGATTAAAGGACCGGGACCGCGTCCAGAGTCGCCTAACGGCAGAAACGATTGAGCGGCCTCCCCGAACGCCGCTTGAAACTGGCGACGAGCAGGAAGATCGCAGCCGCCCCGGTTCAAGCCGGAGCGCACTGCGGCAATGTTGTCAGATTAGATCTCTGACCCGGATCAACACGGGTCTACAATGCACTGGTAGAGACGAACGATCAGTGCGAATTGGCGCTCACGACGCCATCCCCGTTAATAGCGTCGATCATCTCGCGCAGCCGCGCGAAGTCTTGGCGGTTAAAGCGCAGCAAGAGTCGGTTCAAGTGCAGGGTCCCGGCATCGTCCGCTTCGCCCGGTAGGGGCTCGGTTTGCCTGATCTCGCCGTCTAAGAGAATATCGGCGAAGTCGCGGTTCAGCCGCTCAATCAAGTCCGAGGTCGGGGGGTGATTCAGTCGAATCACCAGATCCTGCTTGACAAACCGGTAGGAGTGATAGTTGCGATAAAAATTGGCGACCTCCTGAACCGCGGCATCCGCATCGATGAAAATTTTGAACAGCGCCATCTCATTTTCGAAGATATAGCCGCGGCTCATCACATCGTCGCGCAGAAACTCCTGCCAGCGCGACCAGTACGTGCCGCCAGGAATGTCCATCAGAATAATCGGCACCAGCTGGCTTTTGCCGGTTTGCGCCAGGGTGATCGATTCAAGAAGCTCGTCATGAGTGCCGAAGCCGCCGGGAAAAATCACCACTGCATCAGCCTCTTTGACGAACATGAGCTTGCGCGTGAAGAAAAAGTGGAAGTTCATGAGTTTGGGGTCGTCACAAATAAAACGGTTGGGTGGCTGCACGGACGGTAGCCGGATGTTCACCCCGAAACTCATTTCACATCCGGCGCCCTCGTGTCCCGCCTGCATGATCCCGGGTCCTGCGCCGGTGATCACCATAAAATTCGCCTGCGCCAACCGCTGCGCGACGCTCCGCGCCAAATGATAGTAAGCATCGCTTTCCTGCACTCGAGTCGAACCGAAAATGCTGACTTTACGCACGTGCCGGTAGGGCGCGAATACCCTGAAAGCATGGCGCAGCTCCTGCATTGCGCGGTTGAGAATCTTGAGATCGCCGCGGGCGGCATTATCCTGCGCGAGTTTCACCACAGTGCGCAGAATTCCGGCCAGTTGCTCGTTGTCCGCGGAACCATTGCGCGCCCGTAGCCATTCGTCGATTTGTGTTACCAGTTCTGCCAAACTTTTGTTTTGCTGCTCCACCGCTTCATGCTTCTTTCTTGCAACTCGATTGCTTCGCCCAAGCTCACTCCGCGACATCTGGGCACCTCATCGGAAACGATTATTATAAACCATGCGGGAAAAGTTCGTAAGCACGAAACCAAAACTGGGGATTATGTTGCGCGGAGTGCACGGCAGCACCCGATATTTCTCGGAACTGGTCGCGGGGCTATGCGTAAACTCCGGTTTGCGGTAAAATGCAGCAACAAGGCGCAGGTTGGCAGCGCGGCAGACCGCGCGTCGCGCAAAGTCTGGCAGAGGACTTCCTGTAATGGTGAACCATCCGCGATTGATTGTTTTTACGGACCTGCACGGAACCCTTCTGGATCAAATCACCCATAGTTTCCGGGCGAGCTTACCCGCCGTGCGCAAGCTCCAATCATTAAAAATGCCTGTCGTCCTATGCTCCAAAAAGACGCGTGCGGAAGTTGAGCCGCTGTGGCGTGAGCTATCGCTGGAAGAACCTTATATTTTCGAAAATGGCGGGGCCATTTGTTTCACTCCGGGCCGCTTCCCTTTCGAGGCCGAAACCGCGCGTTCGGATAGCAAGCTCAACATCATCGAGCTCGGGGCGCGCATCGGTGAATTGCGCGCGGGACTAACTGAAGTTGCGCGGCGTTTGCACATCCGGGTGCGCTTCTTCGCGGATATGAACGCGAAAGACATCGTCGAATTCACCGGACTCACGCGGCAACAAGCCCAAGCGGCGGCCCAGCGTGAGTATGATGAGGCTTTTCTCATCGACGAGCCCAGCCGCGAGCACATGCTCACGACCGCATTGCGTATGAAAGGATTTACCGTCACCCGAGGCGAACGTTTCTTCCATCTCAGCCGCGGCAGCGATAAGGGCAAAGCGGCGCGCCTGCTGGCTGAGCGTTATCGGCGAAATGGCGACGCCTGGGTGACAGTCGGCTTGGGCAATTCGGCCAATGACCTCCCGCTATTGCTTGCGGTAGACCGGCCGATATTGATCCGGAATCCAGATCGCTCATGGGACTCAACAATCACGCAGAGCATTCCCGGAATTCGCAAAACCATGAGCATAGGCCCCGAAGGCTGGGCTGAATCTGTGGAAAAACTCCTGACGGAAATTGCCTAGTGGCGCACTCGTACGCGCGTTCAAAAGTTCAACACGTCAAAGTTCAAGATTAAGAGTTCGCGGGTAGCGATTATGTCTCTGATCGGAAACATTGATTGCTTGCATAGTGAGTCTTCAAACCGACCGTCAGCAATCTCATGTTTTCGCCGCGTCGAAACGCTTTGCCGCTTCCGGTGAGATGGCTTCGTCGATGCGCTCCAGCAGGTCTTCGGGTCGGTCTTCGACAGTTAGCAAAGCACGGTGCTTTGGTTTAAGAAAATCCTCCGATACTGCATACGTCAAGAACTCAATCAGCGGCTGATAGTAACCTGCGGTATTCAGCAACCCGCACGGTTTGGCGTGAAGTCCCAGCATTGCCCAGCTCAGGACCTCGAAAAGCTCCTCCATTGTGCCGACGCCCCCCGGCATAGCAATAAACGCTTGCGAGAGCTCCGCCATGACCGCTTTGCGCTCGTGCATGGAGTTTACGATCCGCAGATCTGTCAGCCCTCCGTGCGCAACTTCCCTGGTAACTAACGCTTCAGGTATCACACCCGTAACGTGCCCGTCCATTTCCAATACGGTATCGGCAATGACCGTCATAAGGCCGACCCGTCCACCGCCATAAACCAAACCGTATCCTCGCTCCACCAATGCTCGTCCCAGCCTCCGCGCACCTTCAGCGTACTGTGTGCGCGCGCCCAGCCGCGAGCCGGCAAAAACACAAACGTTGCCCTTTCGGTTCTCCATACGCCTGAAAGGCGCCCGCTGCGCCCCCCTAGTCAAGATCGAAGCGCTGTTCAACGGTTCAAGAGTTCAACAGTTCAAGGTTGGGAAAAAAACGCGCCTGCATCGAGCAGCTTGAACGCTTGAACCATTGAACTCGCTTGAACCATTGAACTATTGAACTAATTTTTCCCCCACAGTCTCTGGATAAAACCTTCCTTTTCAAGCTCCTGGAAAAAGCGTGAGTCGATGAGTTGCTCGGGACGGAGGTTTTTTGCGCGGGGGTCGGTCTCCGCGACCTGATCGATGACCGTCTTCAAGGCTTCCGGCGAGGGCCGCGGCACCCGCGGGATGTTTTGTTGGACATAGATGTCGTAGAGATCATTGACCATTTCAGTGTCATCGTTGCGCAAGTACTTCTTCAGCACCTGAACCCCAAATTCCCGGTGCGTCTTACCATAATGCACGCCTTCGACGAATCCGCGCACGAACTTGCGCACTGCGTTTTCATTGCGCTTGATGAAAGAACGGCTAGTGACAATCGAGGACGTCGGAAAGTTGATCCCGAGCTTGGCAATGTCCGCCAGCTCTCGTAGTCCTTCACGCCGCGCCAGGATTGCCAGCTCGACATTGATGACCGCTGCATCCAAAGCACCGCTCTTGAGGGCCGCAAACACGTCAGACACGCCGCCGACCTGAATGACCGCGAAATCCTTCTGCCGTTTGACCGGCCAGCGCTCTTCGGCGTAGCGCAACCCGAAATCCGTGGCTGATCCGAAGCGCGAAACGCCAACCTTCTTTCCTTTTAAATCTTCCACATGGCGAATCTCGGGACGAGCCATTACGACGAAAGTCATGACATTCATGGAGCTCGCAATGGCCACCAAATCCCCGCCCGCGAGATTGGCATTGACCACAGCGCCACCGGTAAAGACACCGATCGGCACCTCGCCGGACTGCACGACTTGACCGGCGCGCCCCCCGCCTGCCACATAAAGCAGCTCCACGTCCAAGCCATGCTTGCGGAAGAGTCCGGCTTCATACGGCATCCAAACCGTGGATTGCGATCCGCCGATGGCGCTGTAGGTGACACGCAGTTTTTCAAGAGGCGCCTGCCCCATGGCTTCTGTCGCAAAAATCAAAAGCGCAAATCGGAAACTAATCAGATAAAAACGTTTGGCCATAATCGCTCCGAGTTGAAGGAGTAAACGCAACGCGGCGTATGAAAATACGGTTAACAGTTCAAATTCATCGTAGGGATCTGAAACTGTGCAGTCCGTGCCGGCGGAATGAAATCTCTTCAGCTCATCCAGCCGACAACACTCATTTGGCGCCCGGTTTCTT
>DATACQ010000132.1:0-5735 GCA_036258955.1 Binatia bacterium | reverse complement strand
GTAACGGCGATCAAGCACATTGTCCATTACCATAAACGGATAAATCTTTAGATCATATCCGACGGCGGCGCGACGTGTTCGCAGATCGCCTCACTTCTGCGCGCCTGACGATGAGCTCTGGCCGTGTATGTCTAGTGCCCGGCTGAGTCGTGCAGGAGGCGAAAAGAGCCGCCGAGAGAGCTGTCGCCGAAAGCATAGATGCGGTTTTTATCCATGCTTCCTTCCGCGAATCGCTTTACCCCAATGGCACCGCTCGGCGTGTGCGCCGGGCTATCCCAGGCTGTGGCCGGATCGCTAAGGCCGTGGACACGAAGCAACAATGAGGCTCAGTATTCAGCCGTGTATCATGGCGGCACTATGATGCAGCTAAAAACGGGTCGATTCACTCACGTTCACTCGGTTCACGTGAACAGTCCTGGCTGTCTCAAGCTGCTTCGGGCGCTGGCCTTCGCAAAATGCGCCATCTGAAGCAAATCGAAGTCGCACTTCAGGGTAGTTGCTCTCGATGTACAAGAGAAGCGCATGAATGAAGATGATTACGCCTGTCATTTCAAGGCTTTCTTCTAGTGTAATGAACATGCCGTACGTCAGATCAAGCGTGTGATGTCGAAGATAACGGAGACCAATCATTTCTAGACCGATAGCGCCAGCCATATAGAGACTGCCGGCCAGCAAGAATAACGACCGTACCTTTTTTGGAAGATGTCGCAAAAATCTCCGAAATGACAGTGCGAACGGCAGTGTAAACCCAGCGCCGGAATCACCCAAGCGGCGACAAAAATGCCACCATTCAGTTTTGGACCCAGGAACTCCTGGCTTGGCCGGATTAGCAACTCATGGAGACTAGCTGCTTCGTCAACCGCGAGGTACAGGAACGCCCAAGCTAAAACAGTCCACTTTGATGCGAACGGCGCGCCTGACCTACGCTTAAAGATGGTGATTATCCATAGCAGAACGGCTGCAAGCAGCAGTAAGGATGCTGAGAAATAGGTCGGTAAGTTGTTCTCCTCATCTAGATCGAACAGTGGGACAAGCCCGTAAACAGTGCCGTAACCCGCCAAATAGCGCGTGCATTGTGCCGCGATATTAACTAGGACGAAAAAGGTGGCTGTTCCCCATAGTACACGTACGATAATAACGCGGTTCAGCGGAATAGGGATCATGCTTGTAGAGCCGCTGTATGCTTCTTTGCCTGAAGGCATACTGAGTCCAACCAAGCCGATGTTTTCCCCCTCTTCACGAGGATCGTCACGGCATGTCTACTTTCCTCATGAGTTGGGGGCATTGCAGCGTCAACTGTTTAATACCGCTGCTGCATTTCCAGCTTTATCTCAGACGTAACCGCTCCCACGTCCAAAGCAAAGTATATCACTATACCGATGTAGAACATGACAAACAGCACTAAGGCGACCTTAACGATGCTGTATGCAGTAATTCTATCCATTGGCGGCTGTTTAGGATCCAGTCATTACCGCCGTCCTCAAGCCGTCATTTGTGGATTCATCAGGAGCATTCCTTTCCCCACTCTATCCGGGCTTGCTCACACCAGATCATCTTGGCTCGTTTGACCGCCGTCAGTGCAGCCTCGCTACGTTCATATAGGCTAGTCTTATGTCCTAGGAGCCAGCCCTCGCGATAACCTTTCCAATTACCTAAATAGAAACCAATAAGGAATACCGCGATTAGCGCAACTCCCACCGGCGGATTCCACAATCTCTCTCTTATGGCGTGGCTGATTACATTGAACATTCTTAATTCCTGCGAGGCACAATCAGTGCGAGAACCTCGCGGTCGCCGTCTCGGTTTTTCCTGCGATTGACCAACTCGAACCTGGTGAGTTAGTGCCTGGGATTAATCAGTTGTCCGACCTCAAAGTAGCCGGCCATCAGCGTCATAAACCAATGACTCCCATCAGCAACAGACTAGCTCACGATATCGCATAGCGGATTTGCGTCCTCGATCTCTCTCTGAGCCCGCGCAGGAGCAGCAACAGGAAGGAGATCAGCCGCCCTATGCTGCTGTAGCTCATGAAGTTAGAAGCAGCTCCTGCTGGATCAGTGCAGGAACCGCGGCCGTTTTGTTTCGCGATTGCCCGGCAATACAGCACGCTCAAACTCCCGAGACTATTTTGAGGTTCCTCCGTTCTGTGAGCACAATAACTCGATCTTCGACGCGTTCGTCCTTAAACTTAGAAAGCACCAGGCCACACATAAAGCGAAGGCGATGCCGCGCAGAGATGTCTTGTTTTGAACGGCGAAGGGTTAGAAATACAGAATCAGGCGTTACGAATCGGGCGAACTAGTGACTTGAAGCCGCGCCCCGGGCGTAGCCGCCGGAGGAACGCAGGCAAGCGCCAGGCAGATTCTTTCCGGAGCCGCGTGTGTCCCCACCTCTGCTGTAAATCGAGTCACGAACCTCCAGGGTGCTGGCGCAAAATCTCAAGACAAAATGCGATAGGTGAGATACTCAAACTGATCTCCGGTCATTCTCGCCATTCGGGTTCAGAGGTGACCATCGGAGATCCGCGAAGCCGTAGCCATCCCCCGTAAGACGTTAATACACCTTTGTGGAATTTGATGTTTACGCCATTTCATTAGTAGGCATAAAGGACGAGTACAGCCGAATCGAGCGAAAAGTATCGTGTTCGCGGTTGGCCACTACTATCCGCCGTTAGTGCTAAGTGATTAGCTAGGTGTCCTTGAAAGCAGCATCGGTTACCGCTCGACCGCGGGTAGCTTGATGCAAAGGGGTAAGACAGCTTCGTCGCTGGTTGATTACATTGTACATAACGGCAATCTCAGAGCCGGTCTCGTTTCAGAAAAAGCACCATCGGATTTTTGAGGTCTTTCCCAGGTCAGGCCCGGCGGTGTTTGATCAACTTCGCTTCGGAGCGAAACGGGCTAAACCGCCCGACTCCCCTCTTCTGCCTGAAATCACAAATATTCTCCCTAGAGTGATTGCGTAGTTTCAGGCGCACCCTACCCAAAGCCGCCGCATATCAACGTGGCACTCTGTTGGCTTTATGTAGCAAGCGGAGGTTACACGTGGGTACTCGCTACATGCCATGGCAGCAGTTTTTCGAGGAACTAAAAAGCTTCCAGCGGACGAGCCGTTCACGCTGGGTTTATCTGACGACAGCGCCGCTCGCGTAAATGGATCCCGCGCAACAGCGCCGAAAAGAGAGATCCGCGCGGTCTCTCCCCTGTTTAGAATCAGAAAAGACCCCGAATCAGTCAACGACCTACGAGCCCATAGCGTAGCAGGAACTCGCATGCGGAATCATCAGCCAGAACAGCATCGAGATCGGCATCCTGATGCTTCTGTGAGTCCTGCCTCCCCGGCTGCGCAAAGAACTTGATGGCGGCACAACCACTAAAGAGCGTGGTTATCTGGGGTTTTGTAGTAATCGGGTCGTGCCCTTCTGTGGCTAGTCGCTGCCTTCTTAATGGCGCGCAAGATGATCATCGCAGAAAAACTTCTACAGCGGCCGCAGCAGTCTGGCTGAGGTACCACTCATGCGAATTACCCGAGTGAAGGTCGTTCCTATTGACGCCGGCAATCTTATCGCTTTTGCCGACATAACCATCGACAATTGCTTTCGTATCAGAGACCTCAAGATCTTTCGCAGGTTAACCGGCTATTACATCGCCATGCCGCAGGTAAAAGCAAGAGATGGCAAGAGCAGGGAAACCGCCTATGCCATAAATGCTAAGACGCGGAAGATGATCGAGGACGCGGTGATTGCTGAATACGAGAAAGTGGTGGGTAAACGGGAAGAGTGAGGCCGATGCATCACTCACCTTCCGCTTTGCTTTCATGCAAGCACTCTGCTGTGAGCGTCGGCTATGGCCCGCAGCCAGCTAACCTTCTGCGCATTAGCGTAGATGAACTGTCATTGATCCAGAGAAAGGAACCAGGATGAGACACACTTCGATCGTTCTTGCGGCAACTCTGTGCGCGGCTTTTTTCACCGGGTGTGCGATGCGTCCAGCTCCTCGCTTGGTCTATAAAGAATCCCAGTTTGCCAGCCGAGTAGAGTACCTTAGATTCTGCCAGCTGTATGCACTGCCCGATCGCCGCTGCGACTGAGCCCGGAACGCCGGGTTGGGCCGGAATTTTTGCCGATAGACTGCTTGCTTCTTCTCACGAGGGCTGCAACTCGCACGGGGCGGCGGCATCTGTATATGCCACCTGGCGCAGAGTCTCTAAATTCGCGATGAACACATTCTGCTACAAAGAGTATACGATTACACCGGGGGCAGTTCTAGATGAAGGCACAGGGAAATACGCGCCGAAAGTACATATCGCCTGGCGAGGCGCGGATGGTAATGATGACTGGTATTCCTTCACTCTGAAGGAACGGTGCGCGACTTTTAATGATGCTATAGCCGTTGCACTGGAACAGGCGAAAACGTGGGCGGATCGTTGGCTGCTCCATGTAGGGCGCTAGCGCATGCAGCTGCGAGACCATCCGCTTATGAAATTCAGACGCGTTCGCAACTGGCCGCCCAGCTGGGTCCGTTTGGGTTCGGTGAAGAGTAACGCGCCCAAAACTCTCAGCGGTGAAGTCGGAATTCTGAAACAAGTTCGTTCTTACCCAGATCGCCCCGGCAGAATCTATCTCACCATAGATCACGAGGGGGCAGTTTACGTGGGCTGCCTGTTATTTGACAATGAACATTTCTGCGAAGAAATGGCTGAGCACCTCCGCCAGTGTTGTTCGATGTCGATCGAAGCGATTGGCAGTTCGGAAATCAATCCACGGCCTAAGAATCGCTAATGGGAGCCTTGGCGCGTCGTTTGTCGTGTTCATGAAAAGTCTTGCTTGGAGATGAGCCAAGACATCTCGTATATGATGACTGCTCATTCCCGTTATAGATGCGTGTTTGTTTACCCTCAAGTCGCCAATCGATGCGTGTAGAAACTCCGGTCAGCACAGGCGCAGCCGGCTGCGGAAATATTTCCCGAACCGCAAGGCGGAGAAGTTTCAGTGTCGATTATCCAGAGTATAGACAAGAGACGGTGCCCACCGCCGTTACTGACAGGCGACGTCTTCCTTTCGACCTCCGGGTATGAAGCAATAGCAGTATCAGGGACAACTCGAGCGCGGGAATAAAGGAGCCATATGCGCATCCCTCACTGGACACTTCCCTGGTTTCTATTTTTGATAGCTCCGTCAGCATTCGCGGAAACAATCGAACTCGTGTGTATTCATCGCGAGTACCGCGCCAGCTTAGAGTTCGAAATAGACACGCTGCAAAACAAGATTCGACACAAGGGTGTGCTCGCGCGTGACGTCCATATCGACAAGTCGACGATTTCCTTTGTCGTCGATCTGAGCAGCGGGGAATACTTTCATTTCATTAGCCGGCCAAGCGGAAATATGACGGTAAAAGCGCCGGATGGAACACTGATCCATGGCTATGAGTGCGCGCCGAGCGCAGCGAAGTTCTGAGTAGTTCATCCGGTATCCCGGAAACGCAGATGGTCGAGACTGGATCGGTAAAATCGCCAATAGCAATGACGAGCCGAAAAGAATCTTACGATTGCATCCTGAATGTCTCCGGAATGCGTCGCTCCACCTTTCGCGGATTGCGGCGGTCAATGAAAATCCCGGCTGGGCGGTGCGGATGGTTTGCGGCTTAAGTTAGGTCGCCAAAGCTGCTCGGCGACCACATGGATGACGTTGTCTTCAACTTGCAAAGTGCCTGAGACTCCCAAAAAGTTTGCCGTCT
>DATACQ010000131.1:0-2511 GCA_036258955.1 Binatia bacterium | reverse complement strand
GCACCTTCACCGCCGTGGCGCCCCAGGGTCTGGGAATGCCTCTAGTCTATGCGATCATGCTGCCGGTGGTGATCAAGTGGGAGCCGGTGACGGGGATCGCACTGCTTATCGGCGCGAGTTCTGTGAGCGCCATCTGCGCGGCATACTTGCCTGTGCTTTTCGGCATTCCCGGGGGTTCCGGCTCTCAGGCGACGATCTTAGACGGCTACCCGATGGGCAAGCGCGGAGAGGCGAAACGCGCGTTGGGCGCTTCTTTCATGGCTGGCGGCATGGGCGCTCTGATCGGCACCTTGACTTTAGCCGCAGCCATACCGGCTGCGAGACCGTTGATTTATTTGATGGGCTCGCCGGAATTGTTTGTCGTGGTGCTCTGGGGGCTCAGTATGGTGGCGGTACTGGCCGGCCGCCGGCCGCTGAAAGGCTTGATCGCCGCCGCGCTGGGCTTGCTCCTGGCCACGGTCGGCCAGCAGGAACAGAGCGGCATCATGCGCTTTGTTTTCGACCAACCATACTTGCTCGACGGCATATCGATCAGCATCATCGCGCTGGCGCTTTTCGGTATTCCTGCGGCATTGGACTTGGCACTCACGAAGCTCGGAGTAGAACAGCAGGCGGCGCCGTTGACTGGCAAGCTGTTCGACGGAGTCAAAGATACTTTGCGAGAATGGTGGCTGGTGGTGCGTTGTAGCTTCATCGGCGTCTGGGTCGGGATCGTGCCGGGAATCGGCTCGCAGGTTGTCGACTGGCTCGCCTATGGGCACGCAGCCCAGAGCAGTAAAGGTGGCGGCTCGACATTTGGCAGCGGCGATGTGCGGGGTGTCATCGCGCCAGAGAGCGCCAACGATGCCAAAGACGGTGGCGATCTAGTGACGACTTTGCTGTTAGGTTTCCCTCAAGGCGTCGTCACGGCGCTGTTCATCGTCGCACTGTTGGCATGGGGTTATCTTCCCGGGCCGGAGATGATCAAGAAAAATCCTGAGCTGATCTACAGTGTTGTCTGGATCCAGGGCATCTCCGGCATCTTCGGGACCATGATTGGGTTTGCTCTGTCTACCCAGCTCGCAAAGCTGGCACAGGTCCGCTACTCGATCATGGTGCCGATCATTTTCATTTTCGTTTTGATGGGCGCTTTCAGTGTGACCCGGGACCCCGCGGATTTATTGATGGTGGTCGGATTCGGCATATTGGGATACTTCATGCGCCGCTTTGGCTATCCCCGACCCGCCATGATCCTCGGCTTGGTCTTGGGCGGGTTAATGGAAAGATATCTCTACCGTTCAATGGCGAGCTACGGATTTATGTGGCTTACCCGGCCTGCTGTGGTCGTGCTGTTGATCCTAGCTGCTACTTCTTTCATTTTTGCGGTGCGCGGCCGAATGAAGAGCGTGGGTAGGAGCGAGGATGACAACTAGTTTTACTTTGTTCTTGGTCGCGATCTTCTTGGGCGCGATATGGTGGGGTTGGCAGTGGCCCTACATTGCCAAACTGATGCCGGTATTTGTGGCGGCGGTGCCCGGCTTCGTGCTCGGCGTCATACAGCTGTTTCGCGAAGCGACCGGGGCCGAAGGGCGTGCGGCGAAAAAGGCCGAAGGCGTGCAGATGGATGACACGCACAAAACCGCATTGGACCAAAAGACCGAGATCCGCCGCACATTGATTTTTTTCGCCTGGTTTATCGGCGGCGCAATCGGCATCTGGCTTCTCGGTATCGTCATCACCTTGCCACTGCTAGTCTTCCTCTACATGATCATCGAGGGACGAGAGAAACTCGTTTCGGCTCTCGTCATGACGGTGTGTACTTACGGTCTCATCTGGGGACTGTTCGAGTATACGCTGGAGATGCGCTGGCCTTCGGGCCTTCTGTTCGGCTATTAATTTTGCAAAGCCCGTTCAAAGTTCAAGGTTTTCAGATCGATTCTCGGCCGAACTACGAATCTGAACGTTGAACCTTGAACTTTTGAACCGCGTTTAACGGCTACCGCGGCGGCAGCGGATCGGCTCCGGCGATCTTTTTCAGCAACTCCACCACTTCGGGTGGACGCTTTAATTCCTTTACCGCTTTATCCATGACCTCGGGAAAGACGAGTTCCGGATCGTCGCCGACCGTCTTTTTAAAATACTTGGGAAACTCGGGGTCGTTGAATACCTTCGTAACAGCCGCCTGCAGCATGGCGACACGATCTTTGGGAGTGTCGGGGGGCAGGATAAACGGTGATCCGGTTATCCGAAAACTCCGTTGCAGGTTGAGGAGCTGGCGGTCTCGCTCAGTCTTTGCAAACGTTTCGAGCTCCGGTAGATGCGCGAATTTGGGATTCTTGTCACCTTTTATAATTTCAAAGGCAACGTGAAAATCCATCAGCTTCTTTTCTATCCACTCGGGGTTGTTCTGGACGACGCTGTAACTCTGGTTGAAGCGGGAGTCGAGCTCGCCGCGCTCGATCGCAAGGTCTATTTCCGGGCTAGCGTAACCCGCCACAAACTTTGGATCCTTCATGGGCAGGAAAAAGGCGA
>DATACQ010000130.1:0-4078 GCA_036258955.1 Binatia bacterium | reverse complement strand
AAGTATAACTGCCGGGTGCTCGTCGGCGGCCTTTCCAGTTCTGAAGAGATTTATAGCATGGGGTTGAAGTGCCAGCCCCATGAGGTGCCGGACCGTTGGGTTTATGCGCTCGATCATCTCGTGCCGCCTATCATGGTCGAGCATGGCCCCGCTCAAGAAGAAGTGCACATGGGCGCAGGATTGCTCGAACACGGCGGGATCAACGAATTCGCCATCCCGATGTCAACGCCGGGGTTCGACAATGGTCCCTATATCACCGCGGGTCACTGGATCAGCAAAGACCCCGAAACCGGCCAGCGTAACGTCGGCAATTACCGCGGCCTCATCAAAGGCCCTGATCGCAGCGGCCTGATGACTGGAACGCCGCAAGACCTATCCAGTCAGTGGGAGAAATGCCGCCGCAAAGGCATGCCGCTGGAAGTCGCCATTGTTGTGGGCACCGTTCCCGCGGTCTCTTATGCTGCCACACAGAAAGTACCTCCCGATGTGGACGAGATCGCGCTGGCCGGCGGCCTCATGGGCGCGCCCGTGGAGATGATCAAGTGCAAGACCGTGGATCTTGAAGTACCGGCCACCTCGGAGATCGTCCTGGAGGGCATCATCCCAACACATTTCCTGGAAGAGGAAGGTCCGTACGGGGAATCGATGGGTTACATCGATCCACGCACATTGAGCATGGTCTTCGAGCTTAAATGCGTCACCCACCGCAAGGATCCCATCTGGGTATCGATCATTAGCCAGGTAACCCCCAGTGAAAGCTCAAAGATCAAGGCGATGGGCATGGGGACATTGATCAAACGATATCTGGCGCGCAAAGGCTTCGATACCGTGCAGCAGGTTCACCTAATCGAGCCGCTGGTCAATCTTCGCCCGTACGTGGCGGTCAGTCTGAAGAAGCGCAGCGATCAAGAGCCCTGGGATGTGATGCAAGGTATCCTCGATTACGGTGATCGCGTGGGCAAGATGGTGGTTGCCGTCGATGAAGATATCAATGTCAAGGATCCGGTCGCGGTCACCTGGGCGATCACCCATCGCTCCCAGCCGCACAAAGATTTTAAGATTGTCGAAGACCGGCCCTTCGGCGCAACCCACATCGGCATGGTGGCCACCCACCCTTCGAGCCGCTACGACAATTGCGAGTCTTCGGTGTTGATTGATGCCACCCGCAAGGCTGACTTCCCTCCGCTTTCGCTCCCCAAGAAGGAATTTATGATCCGCGCCCGGGAAATTTGGGAAGAGCTGGGCTTGCCGAAGCTTCAACCGCAAGAACCATGGCACGGCTACCTCATGGGTTTGTGGCCCGACGAGTTCGAGCAGGAGGCGGATCTGGCAGCGCGGAGCGAACATGAAAAAGTTTGGGAGAAACTCAGCCAGACCCGCGTCTCGGTGGGCGAAGGCGACACTCTGAAGAGCATGCGCGCGCGCTGCGGCAAGACACACTCGGGGAGATCGGTCTGACCATGAAACGCGCGATTACACTGCGGGTCAACGGCGAAGATCATCAAGTTGAAGTCGAGTCCAACCGGTTGTTGCTGCAAGTGCTGCGCGACAATCTTGGTCTCACCGGCACCAAAGAAGGTTGTAGCATCGGAGTTTGCGGCGCGTGCAGCGTGATTATCGACGGACGGCTTGTGAGCTCGTGCTTGACGTTGGCGGCGGGTTGCGCCGGCAAGAACATCGAGACCATCGAGGGCTTGGCCGAAGACGGCAAGCTTCATCCCCTGCAGCAGGCATTCATCGAGTACGGCGGTTTTCAGTGCGGCATCTGTACACCGGGTCAGATCATGGCCGCCAAAGCCTTGCTCGATGAAAATCCCAAGCCGAGCGAAGAAGAAGTGAAGGAGTGGATGTCGGGTAACCTTTGCCGCTGTACCGGCTATTACAAGATACTTGAAGCGGTCATGGCGGTGGTCGAGGGCAAAACCGATCCCGAGTATCAATTCCGTAAGCGCGAGCATACCGCCAAGATTCAAAGCCTGGACGTGTATAAACCAGTCGCGAAAACCTAAGTTAGCAAGACGAATGACGACAAGATTTCGCTGCAAGCGGATCGTTGCTCCGATTCGTCATACCGGCGAAGCGGGTATCCAGGTTGATCTGAATGGTTGTGGAGCTTGGACTCCCGCGTGCGCGGAATGACGGCCCAATCCAGCATAGAGTTTTTCCGGAATTTCGTGCTCTTCGCGCTCTTTGTCTGAATAAACCAGTTTGAGAGCAGTACGAGATCATCATGGCTAAAGCAGAAAAGTATTCCGTCGTCGGCCAACGCGTGCAACGGATCGAAGGCTTCGATAAAGTCACCGGCGATTCCAAGTTTATCGCGGACATTTATCTACCGGGAATGCTGGTCGGCAAAGTTTTGCGGAGCCCGTTCCCGCACGCGCGCATTCGTCATATCGACACCAGCAAAGCTGAAAAACTTCCCGGCGTGCGCGCCGTGGTGACCGCCGAGGACACGATCAAACGCCCCTGGGGCGCGTTTTTTGCCGATCAATACATTCTGTCCGTGGGTAAAACGCGCTACGTGGGCGAAGAAGTCGCCGCTGTCGCCGCCATCGATCCGGATATTGCCGAGGAAGCTGTCGATCTAATCGAAGTGGACTGGGAACCGCTCCCAGGCGTTTTCGATGCCGAAGAAGCGATGCGCGACGGCGCGCCTCTCGTGCATGACGATAAGCCGAACAATATCGCCATGACGATGGATATCGAGCGCGGCAATATCGCCCAGGCGTTCGCCGAATCCGATATCATTGTCGAAGACACTTTTCAGAGCATGCCGCAGTGGCATTGCTCCATAGAGACCATCGGCAGCGTCGCCGAATACGCTCCCAATGGCAAATACACGATCTACATGAACACCCAGACGTTGTTTAACGCGCGCTATCGCATCGCGACCGCGCTGGGCGTTCCGGAAACCGACGTTCGCATTATCCAAAGCGCCGTCGGCGGCGGCTTCGGCGGCAAATCGTGCGACGACAACAATGCTCTGGTGGCGGCGGTGCTGGCGCGCAAAGCGCGGAAGCCCGTGAAGCTGATCAATACGCGCGAGGAGGAGTTTCTTGCGGGCTGCCGGCCGCGCGTGTTCATGAAAATAAACGTTAAGCTCGGATTTAAAAAGGACGGGCGCATCCGCGCCAAGCACATCAAAGTAATCGCGGACAACGGCGCCTACTCGGCTAAAGCTCCGGCGATCACAGGCGTGGCGGCGATGCGCCACGACACCTGCTATAAATATTCGGACGTAAAGACCGAAGCGCTATTGGTTTATACCAATAAGATCCCCACCGGAGCGTTTCGAGGTTTCGGCAATCCATCGGCAGAGTGGGCGGTGGAGCAAGCCATCGATCTCGGAGCACACGAGCTCGGGATGGATCCGATGGAGATCGCGCGCATCAACGCCGCCGAGCCCGGCTATGTATCGCCGCACGGCAATCGCGTCACGAGTTGCGAGCTCAAGCAGTGCATCGACATGGCCGAGAAGATGATCGACTGGAAAGCGAAGCGCGCCGAGAAGGCACCCGACACCGGACTCGGGTTGGCCTGCACGGTACACGTCAGCGGCAAGCGCCACTTCGGCGACTACGACGGCAGTTCGGCGACCATCAAGCTCAATGAAGATGGCAAGGCGTTGATTCTTAGCGGCGAGGGCGAATGCGGCCAGGGCGTGCACACCGCGATGTGCCAGATCGCGGCCGAAGAGTTGGGTGTGCGCGTCGAAGACGTGGAGATCTCCCGCGCAGATACCGACCTTACGACGTTTTGTCTCGGGGCGTTTGCCAGCAGGCTGACCTATGTCAGCGGCAACGCCGTGAAGAACGCCGCCACCAACGTTAAACAGCAATTATTCCAGCAGGCGTCTGAAATGTTGGAAGCGAACCCGGAGGATCTCGTTTCCAAGGACGGGCATATCTTCGTGAAAGGCACCGAAGACAAATCGGTGACTGTGGCTGACGTGGCGCGAGCGCGGTTGTTCCGCCATAACGGCGCGCCGATTGTCGGTTCGGGAAGCTTCGACGCCGATTCAGTGCTACCCGACAGCACCCGCTTCGGCAACGAATCAGGCGCGTATAATTACGGC